>JAGRAT010000354.1 GCA_020434495.1 Bdellovibrionales bacterium
CTATGTGATTCTCGTCGCACTATCGAGTTTCCCTTGTCCATATGACCTCTTTTCAGAACTAACCCTCTCCGCGGTTTGCGATTTCGGGAAAAAGTTTAAGGGGGTCTAACGGAGCTCCATTCTTTCTGATTTCAAAATGAAGGTGTGGGCCAGTAACTCGTCCGGTGCTTCCTACGGAGCCGATGACTTCCCCAGCTGAAACCACTGTCCCAAGCTTGGCGCGAATATCGTGCAAATGCCCGTAGTGACTGGTAAGCCCATTAGAGTGTTGAATTACGATCAGATTTCCATATCCCCCGAGGGGATCAGCAAAGACAACTCGGCCACTTTGAATTGCTCTTACTGGCGCGTTGGAGGGAGCAGCAAGGTCGAGTCCTTTGTGCTCACGTTGTTTGTGAATTACGGGGTGAACTCGTATGCCAAACTTACTTGAAACTCTTGTCGAGACAAGAGGGTAGACCATAGATCCCGCTGGTTCCACTGGATGGTATTCTACTGATGAGAGTTCTATGGCGAGAGCTGAGGGCGTTGCCGAGAGCAATCCACTCCCCTGTGCTACTAAAAACACGAGGGCTGTCAACCGAACAATTGCAGCAATACCGTTCAACTTCAGTTGCGGTCTTGGTGGTGACAATCGGTGATGGTACACCTTCTTACTGTTCCATGGGCTCGAAGCCGGATTCGAACCCATGCGGAGCGTTTGATTCACTACTTATTCCCCTAATACTCACTAGAGAGTTCGGTTTCGAATTCTTTTTGGGGCCAAATGCAACCACATCTCCAGATACCCATGCTCGTTCTCCCGTTGGAGCGATAACTCTATACCATTCGCTTTTTCTCGTCTCAACGACGAGCCGAGAGCCCTTCGGTACGGTGAGGAGGACGGAGTGATTCATTCCGGGACCGGCGCGCAGATTTGCCTTTGGTACCATAACGGTAGCGATGGCGAGCTGTTGAGTTGATTCCGGTGTTCCTGGGCGCGTCATTGCAGCTGGTTTGACCGGCGCAACATTTCTCTGATACTGCTCAGCAGGGGTAACAGGCGCCTTTCCGCTCATGGTGCGAAGGGTCTGTATGTTTCGCTTTTCAATGACACTAGAAAGTCGCTCTACTTCGGTTTCTGCTAGGAGAAGCTCATCTCTCGTCTTCTCGAGTTCGGTGAGTACTTTCTTCAACTTCGCCTCAGCGCTCAAAACCCTGCCTTCTAGGCTACGCTTCGCATCTCGAAGACTTGAAATTGATTTCTTTTGTTTGTCGATCGTCGATTTGAAAATTGCAGCATCATCAGTTAGGGAGTTTGTTTTTACTGCCTTTGCGGTAACTACTGGCGCATTGTCATTTGGAGATGTGCCACTATTGTTCTGGTCATTCCGAATGAGGACATCCGAATCTCCCAGGGGAGCATCGCTATCAGAGAGGGAGACAGGTTTCACCGAGCCGCTGTCCTGTCCTGTCTTTTGGAGTACCTGGAGAATAGCAGCTTCCTCTGCCGCGAGATCGGTATCTGCAACACCGAAGGAGTCACCTTGAGCTGCTACTATCTGAGCATGAACAGGGGAAAACGTTACAACCGACTGAATCACCAACCCACAGAGTACGAGCACGCTGCTCCGCCTCAATGGAAAAGCAACCCTGGAAATGTCTGAACTCGTCATTTTGTGAACCTCGCAATCCATTGCAAAACCTAAATGTAGCCTGTCGATTCATACCTCCCATTTCTGGCTAGGCGGTGGCGATACTACGCTCCTCACTATTGTTTTGGTTATTTTTCTGAAAACGTTGCGATTTTTGTCGTTTATCTCGCTCTCTTTGGACCATTTCCTGGACCTCGCCAGGTGCTGAAATACCCCGAAGAATCACTTCAATACTGCCCGTTGCGGCAGTGCTGATTTCGATATCTCCAACACCCAGGAGGCGATTGAGGAGCGTCTGACGAATCTGAACACTCCGAATATCCTCAAACCAGACCCGAATAAGCCTTCGCTGAAGGGCGAGGATTCCAACCTCGGCCTCAATTCCCCGCTCACTTAGCACATATCGGACATTGTAAATGCGGTACATTGCGGAGCCGATGGTTAGGAAAGGGATAAACCAGAAAAGCGGGAGGTGCATTCGGAGGGAAGATTCTCCAAGAGGAAAGAGCTCTCCCTCAATAACCGACCAGGGAAACAGGTGGGAGAGAAACACGGCGAGAAAGCTCATCACCACGAACACCACCACGGTGATAATCTCTGATCTCCAGGTCCTTGGAAGATATATGGCGGTGTCACTGCGGGACATACCAAACCTCCCCTGGATTACCGCATCCCTAGTGATTTCTCGATGTCATCGAGAGCTGAACGAGGTCTCTGTTGGGCTGGTTGGGCAACAGGTTCATCTCGGGTAGCCGATGGAGCGAGCAAGGCATCGAGATCTGAATTCTGCCTCGCCGCTGCAGGAGCTGCTGTACTCGAGAAAGCTGAACTTGGCTGGCTGTTTGCCGCTCGAGGAGAATTTCCAACTGGCTGTTCGGTTCGAAAGGCCGATTGCTGAGCTGATGCTGGTGCTGCTGCAGTAGTGCCGATAGGGTTGGAAGTCGGCCGGATTGATACGTTTCCTCCTGTGACCCGCCACAGTCCAAACAGGGCGGCAATGATGATGATCGTGAATAAGTGGGTCTTATTCTCGAAAGGTGCCACAAAATTCTGAATGCTAATAAGTGCCATATTTCAAACCTCCTCTGCTGCCTTGCGTATGCTCAGTATACCATAGACGCATACCATACCTGAGCAGTATTAGCGCTGCTCCTTTGGTGTATAGTATTTCCATCTTCCTTGGCGAATTTCGACGATAGATTGATGAGCTGGTCGGTAGTAAACACCGTCGGGATCTAAACCAGGTGGAATCTCTACCACATCAACCATGGGCTCCTCCCAGACATATTCAACCACTCCAGGAGCGGTGCGAACAGGCTCCTGAATGTAGATCTGGGTTGCTTGCCCTGAAGCCATTCCTGGTTGAGAAGAGTTCATGGTGCCTGAGCAGCCGACAAACAGCGTGCTGCAGAGGAGTAGTGCTAGCGGGCTCAATAGAGAATTTTTCATGTTTCGTATCTCCTATCTAAATCAGTTAGTTTCCAAATAGATGATCTGCGGCGTTGATGGCTGGAGTTGCGCGCTCTGAGGCCATGCCATTTTGTCGAATCATCTGCTCTTGTAGCGCCTTCGCACCATATGGAGCTATAGCGACTACTTGTCTTAATGCGAGAGCGAAATCTCCGCCAACTTGTTCGAGAACTTCCGCAAAGAGCTGGTTGTCGTCCCCGTTGTTCGTGCTTGCCCAATAGAATGACGGCTCGAGCGGGAGAACGAGAGCACCTTCTCCGATGTCAGAGAGGAGGAAGAACTGCGATTCAACCCCCTTGATAGTACGAAGTCGCAGGATTACGCTTGCCTGTTGTTCATTGAGATTGAATGCTTGCGCCGTGTAGTGGAACTTTGCTGGATCTTGCCTCAAGAAGATCTTGTGCGCGCTGTTCTGCACAATCGCTTGGCCACCGTTTCCGACATAAAAGTCTTCTCCGGACTGAGAGGCAGCAATTACAATCCCCTTTCTTTTTCGATACAGTCGGAATGCTGTCTCGATCGTACTCGCTGAAGTTTTTCCGATAAGGTCATGGGCCTCATCGAAAACGAGTATTTTTCGAGCATCGAGCTCCTTCGGGTCGTTCATGACTTCATCGGCCCAGAGCATCGCAATTTT
>JAGRAT010000355.1 GCA_020434495.1 Bdellovibrionales bacterium
TGAGCTGGAACCCTTTGGTCGCGAGCGAGGGCCCGCTCAACACCCAACGAAACTGAACTATCTGCAATTGCACTGGCCATAGCTTTGCTCTCACCAGGTGAAGCGAATGCACTGTTATTGTTCGAATAAAGGAAGCTCACAAGAGCGAGACAAAGGCCCACCATCCAGCAAAAATTGAAAGTCGGCTTAACGAATAGCTCAAGTTGGATGAGATGAGTTCGGTTCCCGAGCTTTTCCATGAAATATCTCCTTTGTGAATGCGACTTATTGCCTTTTCAAGCCTGTTAATATCAGGAGGCTAGTTGAATGCTCCGATTGTTCGATGATCAAGATCACGCCTCCTTTTAAAGACCGCCCAATTCTCGCGACGTCGTGATGTAGATCATGAGAATCCGTTTCGCGAGAGCGATATGTTCAAATAGTGAATTCTGAGTTCAAAACACTAGAACAGGGATCTTATCAGGATCGCATACGATGGTATCTTATTGTTGTAGCGCTCATTGGATTGGCTTGTGGGCTGTATATTTTAGTCAGACCATTTTTCCTTGCCATATTGTGGGCTGCGATTGTCGTTATCGGTGTGTGGCCGTTACATTCCAGGTTGCTTCACGTGTTTCCCGAACGCAAAACGCTCCTTGCACTGGTTTCTGCGCTTTTTATCATTGTATTAACTATCTTTGCAGTGACGCCAGTGATAGCAAGCTTCGGCACTGAGATCGAATCCTCGATGAGTATGATGGAGGAGTATCTCACGAAACACGAGACAAAAATAAAAAAGTGGACTGAAAAGGTTCCTTATATTGGCAAGGAGATTGTGGGGAAAATTTCGAGAATTCAAGTTGATGGTATTCAGTCAGGCGAGATATTAAATAAGTATGCCCCGTCACTTTTCGGTACTGCTACTGCGGCAGCTCAAGGGATACTTTCGATTCTCTTTAACTTTGCATTTTTCATTCTAGCGACGTTTTTCCTTTTTCAACATGGTCAAGAGTTTGCTAAGCAACTTAAAAGTGCGTTTATTAGAGTCGATGCCCGCGCCGAACGACTTATTCGCGTAGCATATGAAAGTATTGTAGGAACTCTTTACGGAACAGTCCTCACCGCGATTGCTCAAGGTATACTTGCTGGAATTGGATTCGGAGTAGCAGGAGCCTCCGCGCCAGTGCTTGTTGGATTTGCCGTAATGCTTGGCTCATTTGTTCCATATGGTCCCCCATTTATCTATCTTCCTGGAGCGGCGCTTTTAGTGTTTGCGGGATCACCGGTGTGGCACGGTGTTCTTTTGGCATTGTGGGGAATTTGCATTGTGAGCTTTGCAGATAACATCATCAAACCACTCGCGATTGCTGGTCAAATTGAACTTCCTTTGTCACTGGTCCTTATAGGAGTGATAGGGGGCGTATTGGCGTACGGATTCATCGGTGTATTTGTTGGTCCGATCATTATGGCTATTACGCAGGCTCTTTGGCTCACTTGGCTGGACAAGGAGAAGGACTTCTCATCGGCATGATTTATCTCATTTAGAAGGTGGCTATAGCGCGTAACATTCTAGTTATGAAGCTACTCATTAACTATACACGGTCAGAAATCATTGGTGCTCTGGTAACATTGCTAGCCGCTGTCATCTGCGTAGTAGCGCTTACAGTTGGGCCGGAAGCATCTCGGATCTTCTGGTTACCAGTTGAATTTGTCATCGGACAATCAGTTGGAGCACAATAGCTGACTCAAGAGGAAACGATTTAAGCAGAGAAAAGAGATGAAAGAGAACATTACGTCGCAAAAACCCGGTGGTGAGAATCAACCGCAAGAGATCCCCGTCGAAAGTGAATCTCCTGATGAACTATCTAACCGAGAGGAGACGGTCAACTTGCGGGAAGCGTATCCCCTCGCCTATCGTTCAATATTTTCAAGAACATGGAGATCAATCCTCGTTTTTCTCGGAATGTTGGTTCTTCTTCGAATAGGGGTTGGTATGGCTGCAACTCCACTTGAGGGAGGAGAAGTAAACGCGAACCCACTTCTATCTCTTAGTGCCTATCAAATAGGAGCATATTACATTTTTTATGCCGTCACGCTTCTGCTTTCTTTGCGTCTTTTCTACGAACACCTATACCACATGAGCTTCTACTACGGTATCGAAGCGGAACATTTCATCCTTACAACAGGTGTCTTGCTGAAAAACCGCACTTCTATTCATATTTCCCTGATAACCGATGTGTTCCTTCAACGACGGCCCGAGGAGTTGGTATTAGGTCTTTATTCAGTGGAATTGGCGAACCCAAGCCCTGAAGCTCCCACACAGAACCGAATTGCTTCCTTGGACACAACGGATGCAGTAGGGCTCCAGGATTTCGTTGTTGGATTGATCGAGCAGAGTCGAGTAGGCCCAGAATTTGGTGACCATAAATCTAACGCTGGAGATGTTTCCGCATTAGAGAAGCGGAGAAATAGGCTCGGCGCAAAGCTTGAAGCTGCCTAAGTTGAATAGATGATCTACATCATCTCGCCAGATTGATGCTCATGATTTCCTCCCGTGTATGGTTCAAGGATTAACTGGAGGAGAATTAATTATGCCGAAACAAAATACAACGCGTTCGCCAGTCGTTGTAACCGGATCAAGTGGTCTTATCGGTAGCAAAATTTGCTCGTCGCTATCAAGATCATACACTGTAGTCGCAATCGATGTAAAGGAACCAGAAGACCTACCCGATAACGTGCTCTGGTATAAATGTGATTTAACAGATGATGATTCGGTGAGGGGTACCTTTGAGAGAATCGATGAACAGTTTGGTAAGCGAATTATATCGGTAGTACATCTCGCTGCTTTCTACGACTTTTCCGGTGAGCCGAACGACCTCTACTGCAAGCTAACAGTCGAAGGAACCCGTCGTGTGCTCCAAAATTTGTCATCGTTTCAGGTCGAACAGTTTATCTTCTCAAGCAGTTTGCTGGTAATGGATCCAGTTGATTCATATGAAGAGAAACTTACCGAGCAGTCAGACGTTAATGCTGAGTGGGATTATCCGGAATCCAAACTGAGGGCAGAGAAAGTTATACGAGAAGAGCCGGGAGAGATTCCAACTGTAATTTTACGAATAGCCGGTGTGTACACGAATAATTGTCAATCACTTCCTATCAGCCAGCATATTCGAAGAATTTATGAAAAGGATTTTGAAAGCTATTTCTTTCCGGGAGATCCTGACCATGGGCAGCCTTTCATCCATCTTGATGACGTCGTCTCGTGTATCAATCATACGATCGCTAAGCGAAAGGAGCTCTCCGCTCAAGAACTTTTTCTCATAGCGGAGCCCGATGTCATGAGTCACGAGGAATTGCAAGACAAAATTGGTAAGCTATTGCACGGAAAAGAATGGCCGACTATTCGGATTCCAAAAACAGTAGCTAAAGCTGGAGCGTGGTTAAAGGAAAAGCTCATCGATGAAGATCAATTCATCAAGCCGTGGATGATACCGCTTGCCGACGATCATTATCCAGTCGAGATTTCTGCAGCCATTAATAAACTAAATTGGGAGCCAAAACATCGCCTACGTGAAACGCTTCCAAGAATAATTAAGCTCCTGAAAGATGACCCAAAGAGATGGTACAAGTTGCAGAACTTACAGTGGGATAAGGCAGATCATAGTGATAGTGCCGCAGCCTAGCGGCTGAGCTTTTTCCTGTCTTCTTCTTGTTCTTGTTGGCTGGCGGATAGGAAGGTCATATCTTGCACATCATGATTC
>JAGRAT010000356.1 GCA_020434495.1 Bdellovibrionales bacterium
CACGAATCTCAATACGGCCGCCATTCACAAGCGTATCCCGCATCTTCTTGTAGATGAGGTTAACGATCTCTTCTGCTT
Source organism: Bdellovibrionales bacterium (assembly GCA_020434495.1). Taxonomy (GTDB): domain Bacteria; phylum Bdellovibrionota_C; class UBA2361; order UBA2361; family RFPC01; genus RFPC01. The sequence continues at coordinate 79 of JAGRAT010000356.1, forward strand.
GCATCGCATTCAGGCCAGTTCGCTCGGCTAGTTTCTCAATGAGCTCAGACTTATTCACAGTTCAACCCCTCTCTATCATTAGGCTTATCGAATCAGAGCATACACAAAAACTAGTAACTGCCAAACGCATAAACTGTATAAACTACAGGCAGTTTCAAGATTTAATGATCTCTTCTCTAATACTGTGATGACCCTAGAGGGCTTGGGAGCGCGCTTTATTGGAGAGGCCCCGCTCCGGGGATAACAGCGTCCCACTCAATCAAACAAACTATTCGAAATTATTCACTATTTGGACTTGGTGAGTTTAGATTTGTTACTTGCTTTCATTGGGCTGGGTAGCTAACTTGCCCTTGTTCAGAAAACACCCGCTATTACGGAGAAGCACCATTATGAGGTTTCGCTCATCAACTCTTTTTTCATGTGGAGTTGCAGCAGCTAGCGCGCTAGTTGTCGCCCTTCCAAACCCAGCTTTGGCTAAGATGTCCGTTTTGCGCTTCACAGATTGCGAGGGCAATGTTCGACTCACAGAAGAGCTTAAGGACGTTAGTGAGGTATCCATCCGAGTATTGCTTGAGAAAGGGGAAAAGGATGCCCTCTTGATTAATAAGAGCACCGATCAAACAACTAACCCAACCTCTTCGAATAGCGGAACAGTTAACAGCGAGGCCATCTTCAACAAGGTGACTCCTGGCACTTACCGGGTCTGTGGAACCGACAGGAAGAGCATCGCATTTTCGAATGTTGCCGTTTTAGGAGCAAAGACAGAGACCTCAGCTCTTCTCGAGCAAGGAGGCATTATCGGAGCTTCTGTTGCGACAGTGGGAGCGGTTGCTGCTGCGTTTGGTGACAGCTCAGGTAGCCGTTCTTCAGGAAGCGCGGTTTCATCGTCTTCGGCAACTAGTCGAGGAGGAGACACATTCTCGAGCTTCAGCTCAGTAGACCCGGTGGACCGGGGAAGAAACACCGGCATCAACGCTGTAGACTTTGATGACGATGATTTTAACTTTGGTGCCAACGCGGCGCCAGTTTCACCTTTCCAATAGGGGCTATTTAAGAATAATTAACGGGATCAATCGATATGCGAAATAGAGCACTCTTCCTTACCTTCACAGCAGCTGTTTTTGGAATCTTCATGCTTGGAACCACAATGGATGCCCTTGCAGAGCTGCCAACCAGCGCCACCTGCCGCTACCGAGTACAATCAAAGTCAGGGAAACGGCTAAGCGGTGCGGTGCACCGATTCAGTGTGAACCTTGGAACGACTCTCGGCTTAGGCGAGAGTTGCACCATTACCCACAATGCCTGCGGCTCTGTATTTATTCCGGCGTCCCTCGCCCCGAATAACGACTCCAGAAGATGCTTCGACTTTGACTCGTTTGGTACGAGCTCTATGGGAGCTGGAGACTCAAACATCACCGCACGTTCTACTAGTCGGGTTCTTGCAGAAACCAACAGTGGTAGAGGACGACAGATAACCTACGGTGCCGATGCAGTTTGTACCGATGGGACGAACACAACCTCCTTCTCGTGCGATCCAAAGGCAAAAAAAGTGTCCATTAACGGCGAAAACGGAACTAGCGTTGAGCGGGTTGTTCGACAGTTGGCCAAAAAATTCCGCGGATAGGAATTTTAATAGTTTAGGGCTAGCTGAAAAAGCTAGCCCTACGCGCGGCCCCCTCTCCTCTTCCTCTCTCCTCTCTCCTCTCTCCTCTCACCCCACATACCCCCGCCACTCTACTCTCTAGATACTCCCTCTAAGGGGACATCTTCGATGCCGAGGCACGAAAGCGTTCGGCCTCCGCAGCGGGCACGATCAAGACCCGGTGGCACATCTCCTCACCGCTTCTTACGGTACCGATCTCAACCATCTCAAAATCGGCCCCAATTGAACGAGCAAGACGCTTTAGCTGCCTTCTTGCAAACTCGTAAGTTGTCCCCTCTCGAAGCTCCGAGAGAATTGGAAGGGGATTCCCCTTATCCACGTACTCAGCCTTATAGCGCCTCACGAACTCCCGAAGCATCGGCCCACCTGCATCAGAATGACCTGGATGCCCAGCAATCAAGGACATGAAGACCACCTCCTGCTCTTGATCTAATTTCGCGGCTCTCCGAGCATCAGCACCTAGCTTCCCGTGATAGGCGAGCATATAGCCGGTGAACTTCCCCTCCTCGTTAACATGCTTAAGGCTTAGGTTAGGTCGTCCCTTAAGATGATTGTTATAACCTGAGGCGACAATGGCATTTTGCAAGTCATAGAGGTTGTAATAGGGGGATTGATGTGGGAACGCGAGATCGTTGATATAGCCAGCTTGCAGGACGTCCTGGAATGTAAGGTCGTGCACTCCCGGAGCAAATTGATCCGGCCATGACCGCCCTCCACCAAACTCCCGCTCTACCGAACCAGAAAATGCAGCTTGCGCTTGCAAATCCAACACATAACTCTCCGTCCCCGAGTTGTCGGTATAAGAAGTTGGTACCACCTTCACCATGGTATTCTCTCGACTATCGAGATCGAAGGAATCATCGGTATAACCCTGTCCAATCGGCATCTGAGTATCTACCACTGGACGAATCTCTTTTAACTTCCCGACATATGCTTTCGCAAAACTTCGATAGATCAGGGCCACATGTTGCCGCCACTCCACCGCATAGTTTCTCGCCATCTCGATATTATCGGCTTCAAAATAATTGTCGCCTCGCGAGAGCAGATCCTCTGTCAGCACCTCAGAGAGCCCCCAGCCATCTTGCATTCCAGACCTCAGAATTGGAAATGACACTCCCGTCTCCCTATCGATCTCAACAACCGACTGAGCAATAGTTCGGAAGCCACCTTCGGGGCGTTCAAGCTGGACGGTGAAAAAGCTACAATTTGGATTCAACATGTAGTGCGTATTCTTCGGGGAACCAAAGGGCATACAACACGCAGTATCATCGCCGACTATGGAACCCTCAGGGCTACTCGCGAGGTGTACCATTGCACGAAACTTTCTCGGCTGACCTCTAAGCCCAATTTTCGAGTTAAAGAGCGTTTCTTCAATCTGCTGCTCAATCTCAACCGGAATCTCCTCTCCTGCAACATATTCCATGACATCGACTCCGTCGGGAAGAAGATGCTTCACCTTGTGGTAGAGCTTTTTCACGGAGATCGCCGCACCGTCCCCTTTTGCTCTCGACCCCAATGCATACTCAAGAGCTTCACGAGTTGATTCGAAATCTTCAAATTTACTTGGCAGGGTAAATGTTCGGGACATCGGGGGGAGAGACTGCAGTTCGTCCAACTGTCCAGTACGGTAAGCACTGGCCAACTCTTCGGCAGATAAATCAAGGTGCTCGACTCGCGAGTACTTACTTGGAGAAAGAGCATCCTCCAAGGCCGTTCCGGGTCTTGCAAAAAACTTGGCTGGCGTAGTGGCAAATTGCATCACTGCTTCAAGACTCACGTTGCTATCTGGATGAAAGGCTACAGTTTCAATCCAATCAGCATTCTTGAGATCGAGCGGATCGCCACTTGCTCGAAGTTCAGTGAGATACGCGATGGTATCCTTTAAGCCAATAGTGCGCTCAAGTTTTGCGTAGCGCTTCAGATGCTTCCAATCCGCTGCTACTTGCGAATGGTCGTCAAAAGCCTCTGCAAGCTCTCGCACTCTTGGTAAT
>JAGRAT010000357.1 GCA_020434495.1 Bdellovibrionales bacterium
ACCGGGAGAAAGCACTTCCCACTGTGGCATTGCCGTCAATTGCTCAAGGGCTCCATGCTCTTTTCGCTCCTCACAGAGCTCTCCTCCGTGAAGAATCGTTTGTGGTTCTCCGTACTTCCCGTAACTCTCTCCAAGAACATAATTCTTGTACGGCAGAATATTGTTGTTATACGCAGCACCGCCCCAAAGCATGGCACTCGTAGTCATTAAACTCTTCTGCACAGCGCGAGTGATCTGAGCATGGCACCCACCGCAAGCTTCAGGAGCCACTCGAAGATCTCCTGGATTGATAAAGCGAACGAACTCTGGAGATTCTTTTAAGATATGTGTGTAGCTATTCGGCGGATTAGCACTCGATGGCCAAAACTCCGGAAATTCTGGCAGCACATGCGCCTTATCCTTTAATTGATCATACTCTGGACTTTCAGGAAGAACTCCACTTGCTCTGACGGTAGGATCTCCACCGTGGCAATCTGCACACCCGATCACAACTCCAGGATTCTCGTGCATAGTGGGGGCATCTGTTTTGGTGTGGCAGTCTTTACACCCGACACTCGCTGCCTCCATTTCCTCAACACTCATTCCGGGAAGGATGGGATGAAGCTCCTCAGCACAAACAATGGAATCTGTTCCAAAAAAAACAGCAAACGCGAAGATTGCGAGGTACGCGAAGGATAAAGCGTTCTCCCTCACATATTTCGCGACCCTCTGCATAAAAACTTTTCTCGCTCCCATCTCCACCAATACAAACATGCCTAGTATTCCAAAATCATATTGGTGAAGAAGCTATAGAGCGTCTTGTCACCATAGAGCTGTTCAAGTCCGTCCCCCGGAAGCAACGCATTACCACCCAATCGAAACTCAACGTTGTTGTTCAGCCACGGGCGGTAAATCAATCCTGTCGAGAGGTCGTAACCAATTTCTCCGAGTTGTCGCACCGTCTCAAGCGTCTCTGTCTCGTCGAACTGAAGGTAGCTTGCGTTGGTGATAAGTTTCAACTCTTGGGTTAGCTCGACATCAACCCCGACATTCAACAGACGAATTCCAGGATTTACGAAGTTTGACTGCCCCTCTTCCTTGGTTGGACGGAGGTTCGGAATAAGGCTCCCAAGGTTTACGAGAAATGTCTCCCCCCCTGCAACCAACGGAATCCCTTGGCGTTGCCAGTAAGAGAGATCGCCGCCAGCAAAGTTTGGAACATCGTTGATGGCATCAAATCCTTTCGCTGTACCATCTTTCGGATCATCATCTCCACTCGACCAGAACACGGACCCACGTACTCGGAGCCAATCAAAATCGTACGATAGCTCTTGGGCGAACATAAACGCACTGATGTTTTGTTGGCGACCTGCAATGGGATTGTGCGTTTCAGTACCCGTCACATAGTAAAAGGAGGTCGTGGTATTGACTCGACCTATATGGCCATCACCGTTCAATCCGAAGTAGGTCGACCGAATATTCTTCGCCCTCTCATCTCCGATTGAGGTCGGCCGGACAAGGAGACCGTTGTCGTTAAAATATGGTCCTTTGTCCCCTGCATTATCTTCCCGATAGATCACCGTTCCTTGAACCTGGTGTCCGAGAGCGATGAGATCCTGGCGATACACGTTCCAGATAAACACATCTTCGTGTCGACTTGCGGTATCATTTACGAAAGTGTTCGTTTCCTTCTTTAGGCGAGGAAACCACGCAAAGTTATATTGCCACTTATTGTTATCCCAGTTTCCAAAGAGACGAATCCCTGGCTGCTGATCGGTATACACGAATCCGCGAAAGTCACTCGAGAACTCCTGCACACCGAATCGTGAAGAGATGAAATCATACCGTTCCGAAATGTCAGCAAGGTGAACATCGGCGAAGAGCTCGAGAAAAGACCAGTCCCCTTCCGACCGACTTGTTCCCCGAGAGGGATCAACTCGTACGATCCCCGTTTCAGAAGCATCAACACTCGTAAAGCTAAACACCGGCGTGGCACGAAATTCGAACTCTGGCGGCTTAAAAACGGTATTCCCTCGAATAAGGGAGAATGAAGGTATGACTCGCTCTACAAACAGAGAGAAATTTCCATTTCCGAAAGTATCCACGGTGCCAGGGTTCTTGGTCGTCGGCACACCAACAGGGACTGGGATCTTAAATCGCTCGGCTAAGGTGTCAGAGATGACGCCGAGTTCAACAAACCATTCATGCCCCGGTTCGCCGAACACCGGAACATCGCCCTTTAAAATATTCTGGTGATACGGATCGTACCACTTCCCGACATAGAACTGCCGCCACCTATCTGGGACAGGCACAAAATGAGATGCGGTGGAATTAATATTGGGAACCGACTCGTAAACAAAGGGTGGGAAATCTGGGATGGCCCGTCCGCCAGGTCTTCTCCTTCCCTGCTGAAGTTCAGAAAACTGCTCGTTCCCCGCCTCCTCTACACCATCACCGTCAGCGGGGGTCTCAGAGTTCTCAACCCGTTGAGCGCGCAAAAGGTGCTGCGCTTCAGATGCTAGTGGGAGCAGAACAATCGCTGCACAAAACAAGCTGCGAATCATAGTCCTCCACACACCTGTTGCTCACTGCTTCCCAGAAACGGCGACTCCGGGCAATTCACAAATCGGAGCCGGGTGTTATCTATCGGGCCGACGATGTTATCTGCTCGAATTTCCGGTGGTGCATTGAAACCGAGAACTGGGTCGCCCACATCTGTTCTCCCAATAGCATCAAGCCCTTTTCGGCTTACCCCATAAAAACAGATCAGATCATCTTGATCCACGCCATCACCACTGATTCCAACACCACCGATAAGCGTTCCATTGCGGTAGAGCGGAACAGATCCTGGGAAGATCTGAATACCATTTCGAAGACGAGAACCGAGTACACTTGAATCTGTGCAGCTATCAGGGACAGCAGTTGGAGGGCTTACAGGAATACCAAGTGGCTGCACCAATCGTTGGAACACGAGATCGAGCTGAAGTCCTGTATTGAAAGGGCTCCAAGTTCTCACTCCAGGAACCGCCGCAGAGGATCCAGGAAAGGGGTGAGAAAGAGGCCCGTTCGATTTATCATTAATTCCATCGGGGAAGAATGGACGTGAGAGGTTTCCTCCAGAACGGTCAGCAAAGGCATGAAAACCTCGCAGAGCTTCATCACCGAGAAACGCTCGAACCTGCCCAACGTAATCGTCAAAGTCACCGACCGCATTTCTCGCACGAACATCATCCAATCGGTCACCAGCGTCGACTGAACTAAAGAAAGTCGCAGTTCTCGCCTTTTGCAAAGCCACATCGAGTCCAAACACCGGGCCGTCACCGGTACGCACCTGCCCAAGAACTACCCCCTCTGTATCTACAATCCAAATGGAAACTTGCGCTGGAGTATTCCTCGGGTTTCGAATCTGCGCTCGAGTTCTATTTGCAGTGAAAATAACACTATCAAGTAGTGCATCTACCTCGGTTGCCGTGAGCTCAATCCCTCCTGCAAGCGGAGTTCCTCCCCTCGTTGGGAATCGCGGATTGCCGGCCGCATCTGTAAGAATAGCGGCTGGGACTCCCGCTCTCGTCGTTTTCGTAATACCAGATTCAGGATTTCCGAATGTCACTCCGGCTCGAACCTTTCCGTCACTAAGGAGACTTACTGGAACTAGCCCTGAAGGATCAAACGGTGGCAAAGGATCTGGAAGCTCCTCAACATCACTGTAGCTCAGATCCGTATAGCGGAAAGACTTTCCAATAACATTA
>JAGRAT010000358.1 GCA_020434495.1 Bdellovibrionales bacterium
TGGAAGCAAAATAAAAATCTGACCCCCATCTCGAATAAATGTCTGGAAATTTAGGGCACAGAGCGGATTTCCAAATACGCACTGCACGGTGTCGTCCTCAAGAAGCTCGCTGACTATAGCCAAGAGTTCGTTTCGAGCATTCTCGCTTGATGCGATCTTATTCGCCGCTGTCGGAATAGAATCATTTAACATACCCAACTGGGCCTCCTCGACGGCGAGTAACGCTTCGATATCAAGTAGAGAAGAGTAAGGCAGGGAAAAGAGTCGATCGCAGGAGTTCGTAAAGAGTTCGTGAACTTCACAAGTCCACCTTTCACCAAACGTCGCTTTGAAGACGTTGGTAAGAAGCACCTTTCCCTCTCCCTCATCTCGCCCAATAAGGTCAAAGAGATTGAGTTGACAACTTGCTGTTCCGTTTAAGAAGTCAAGGAAGAGCAATTGCTGAGGAGCGGTGTTCGTTGCGAGTTGTGTCACCTGTTCGAAAAATAGCTTCGATTCAGTAAGAAGAGCTATAGGACGTTGTGACGTGAAATCTTGAGCGAGGAGTTCGTACGCGAGGGATATTGTTTCGTTACTCTCTGTTCCGTGAATAAGAAGGTGATGGTCCCTTGCATCTTGAGCGATGCCAAAAGAAGCGGTCCGGCCTCGATATCCATTTTCACCAATTTTCAGGAAATCATGGACGTTACTGAATTTCAGAAAATCTGTAGGAATCGGGAGTTCCTTCCCGAGTGAGTGCACTAACTTTGTTGATCTGAGTTCTTTGGGAATGGACCACAGTGAAGCAATCTCAAAATCATTCATAATCATTGAGTGTCGGCCTTTAAGCCTCCCGCCAGGCTGGAGCTTCCTTAGCGCTGTATACCCGTATACCAAAGACTTTGGAATTACAGCGTTGATATCTGGTCTTGCGAAAGCTGAGTATGCCTCGGTAGCGATTTTCATTGCCTTTGCGAGTCGGTCCTTCGCGTTCGTTCGGGAGTGGTTTCTTAGGTAGTTTTCGTCCACAAATGCGCCGATAGAGAGTTCCGCCAGACCATACTCTCCAGTACTCTTTTTTTGAATGGCAGCATCTTCGGCCTCGCGAAGCTCCTTGTTTTTCCAGTATTTTGGCGCAAGCCATCCAGCAGATCGTTGATAGAATGCTGCTGCCGTCTGCCGAATTCTTAACCACGTTGGAGCAGAAGCTGGCATGGTTGAAAGTTGAGCTATAACTGATACTTCACTTGGAAGAGTTCCAAAGGCTTGTAGGAGGTAGTGAATCGGCTCCCCAGTGATTTCATTTGAATAACGAATGGGAAAGATACTGCTTTTCTCATAAGTAAGGGTCGTTGCGACAATTTCCGCCTGCTCAGAGTTTGTTGGAAGTAGGGGAGAGACCTCGGTGAGTTGCGCGCCGAGCTGCATTGCCAAAATTATTGATTTTGTGAGAAGCGCTTGAGCTTTTGGAGTTACAACTCGCAACTGTAGGCTTCCACCGTGCCAGATGATCTGAAAGTGGTGAATATCGGCTGATGAGAAAAGTATTCCTGCCGTCATCTCTTGCATATGACGGTACGGAACATACATACAGTCCGAGCTCACAATAGCGGAGGCCGCTGATTCCTCTAGGAGTGGCAGCCCAATGTGCAGATGTACAAGCTCTTCATTTGAAGCATGCATCTTTGCAATCCTAAGCGGCTTCTTGAAGGATAGGTTCCGACGAATGGAAGTATGAGCCTGTTCCCATGTCTCGCGTAGGAGGGCGTGTTTCGGAGGGGTAGGTAGTCAAATCCGCCGTTCTTCCAGAGAGCACAGCGCTAGCTCCGTGAGGGCTTTTCACGCTGGCTTGAAACTCTCTGTGATGGAGTCCGGTGATATCACGGTCTTGGAGCTTTGAATGAAACCACGGGAGGGCTCTCGCAGCGTCTTCTCCTCCCATTTGGAAGCAGATTCGTTGTTCAAAGCAGGAGGCTACAAGTTCTGAAAGCTGGGGAGTGAGCTGCGAGAGGCATTGATGAGCTATGGCGCAAGGAATGGAAGACTTTTGGCGAGTGATATTTCGACAGAGAGATTCAGAAGCAAATTCTTGAAATTCATCAAAATATAGTCGGCATTTTGTATGTGCCTGGTCAGATTCTCGTTCGTGAAGTATGGCTAGAAAAATGGCGCTGAAGGCAACGAGCACGGTAGTATTCATTGCTGATTTCGGACAGTTCAATAGCACCATCGAGCGTTGCTCCCATTGGTCGCGGAAGAAGGAGTCTCGGATAGAGCACGTTCCTATTTCACCACTTCCTTCGCTTTCATCGCGTTCTTTAACTGGGAGATCAAAATACATACCCGAAAGTGCTTTTACTGTTCGAGCGATGCATTCATATAGGCCGCCTTGCCGAATTGAGTCCTTTGTAAGAAGAGTTTGCTTTGTGAGGTAAGAGTGTTGTCGCATTCTTTCCAGGCAATCTTCACGGAAGGAATCATTCGTAAAGAACTCTTGGAGGTCTGAGAATGATTCGCACTCGATTTGAATAAGTCCTTGAATAATGAGAGAAAGCTCGCTCGCCATTCGTTCAGAGATCTTTGAGGTGTCTGAAAGTTGAATGATGACCTTTGCAAGCTCTTTGGCAAGTCGGTCGAGTTTGTGCGGGTTTCTCTCTCGGAAGAGATTCATAGTGAATGGAAGAGAGGTAGGGCCAGAGGGGCCTTCGGAGTGGACACGAATGGAAGTGAGCCGCGCCCTCCCGTTAGGGGCGAGTTGTTTGAAGTCGCTAGTAAACTCTCTTGTGCTATCGAAGATAAATCCATGATGTCCCCGGTGATAGTCCTCTTGAACCAGCAACTGCAATAGTTTGGTTTTCCCCATGCCAGTTCTTCCGAGAATGTGAAGATGCCTTTTCCGCAAATCGTCACTAAAGGAGAAGCGCAGCTCTTGTTCTTTATTGTGAAGACGGCCAATTCCTCCAGTAGGTGTAAGCGGTGATAGAGATGGAAGAAGATCCGCTACAGGGAATACTTTTTTTGTATGAGAAGTTGAAAAGAACGGACAGCCGCCAAGTGCGACGAGATGATAGGCTGTTGTGAGATCTAAGTCGGAGAGAAGAAAGGGATTTGCATACTGCCGAACTCGAAAATTCTCGAGCGCCTTAATTGGCGAACGACAGATTTGTCGGGTTCGGTACCCGCCCAAATCGCTTCTCGTGGTTATTTTCAAGCAGCGATAGAACTGCGCAGCTTCCTCCTCTATGGCTGATTGAGTTCGGTTAGGGTTCTGACTGCTCGCTTTTGCTAAAATGCAAAATCTTATATTTGCTCCGAATAACGTTCGCTCACTCCGTTGTTTGCTTTTTAAAAACTCTTCCTTTCGAGAGGGCCAACACCATAGCCGTGGAGTGACAAGAGATCGCAATTTCCAAGCGAGAGTTGAGCATCGTAGATGAGTGTTTAACCACATGGTTCTTTTAAGTGGTCTTGCAACAATTTGGTAGATGAACTTCCGATCGGTCGGAAGCAGCGAGAGGAGGTTCATCGCTGGCAGGAGGAGGTCCATGCTCCGGTCGAGGTAGTTCCAATACGGAGCAGCCTGTGCGGATTGATTTCCAATTTCGTATGCAATGCAGCATTGATTCGGACCCTCTTCTATTTGCTCATTCTCAATCTCGCGTTGCCATTCATCACAGTAGTCTTGGATAACTTCCAAATTGGCGTCTGGCAGAATCATTGATATCTGCGAGCGTAT
>JAGRAT010000035.1 GCA_020434495.1 Bdellovibrionales bacterium
CGTGATGCCGGGTACGACTTAGTCCTTGTCGGGGTAATCGAAAATCCGAGATCAATCGACGAGATCTCTGCTTTTTCGAAACTCATTGAAGTGGAGAGCGGAATAACCGTTTGGAACGGTCGTAGTTCTGTCTCAACGAACCGGAACACTCGAAAGAAAACCTTTCCCTCTTCCTGGTGGAGTGACAATACTACTAGCCTCCCGCAAACGAACCTCCTCTTGGAGGAGCTCGCGTCTTGCCTCACCAATAACGTCCTTCACGAAGACCCATCGCCGGAAGATTAAGCTCATTGAAGAAACCCCCATCGATGAATTGTTTTCATTAGCCTTATGGTCAGGTAGTCCCCAAGGCTATGAAGAGACGAAGTTTTCTAAAAAGCACCGCTATATTCGCTGCGGGTGCAGCGACCTCACTCCCGAAAGGAGCACTTGCTGCCGGCAAGAAGTTTCGTTGGAGGCTCGCACTAGGAGTTCCAAAAACCCTGCCGATCTGGGGTCCGGGGATAGAGCGGTTTGCTACAAACGTCGAAGCACTAACAGACAAAGGTCTCCGCATCAGAGTGTACGGGGCTGGCGAACTGATCCCTGCCCTAGAAACCTTCGACGCCGTGAAGTCTGAGAAGATTGAGATGGGGCACTCTGCCGCATACTATTGGCAAGGAAAGCTACCCGCTGCCCCATTTTTTACCGCAGTTCCATTCGGTGGAACGATCTTTGAAACTCTCTCCTGGCTCCAAGGTGGTGGCGGGCAAGACTTGTATGATGAGATGCTTGCTCCCCACGGAGTGCTCGCACTTGCTTGCGGAGGCACACCCTCTCAGATGGCTGGATGGTTTAATCGGCCCATCAACACTTTTGAAGATCTGAAAGGCATTAAAATTCGCATTCCGGGATTTGCCAGTAAGGTGTACCAGCTCGCAGGAGCAACCCCTGTACTTGTTCCTGGCGGAGAAGTTTTTACAAGCTTGTCCACCGGGGTCATTGATGCTGCTGAATGGGTTGGGCCGTATCACGATTATATTCTCGGCCTACATAAGGCGGCCAAATATTACTATGGACCCGGCTGGCAAGAGCAGGGCCCGTTGCTAGAGCTGATGATCAACAAGAAATCTTGGGAGAGCCTTCCACCGGAGTACCAGATCGCCATTAAGACTGCCGCGAACGACACCACCCTTTGGATGATGAATGAATTCAACGCGAAAAATACAGAGTACTTCAGAAAGATTGCAGACGAAGGAAAGGTGAAGATTGCTCGCCTCCCTGCCTCAGTATTGGAAAAACTCAAAGCTATCTCCTCTCAGGTTCTTGAAGAAGTTGCGAACGCCGATCCAATGGCAAAGAAGGTTCATGATTCCCTTTCAAAATTTCAGAAGGACTACCGAGCCGCCCTGGGTGCTGCTACGATCTGACGGTAATGCTATTTCTTCGACGAGTTCTCGCAGGTGTTTCTTCCCTTACGAGAGGGGCGTTTATACTTGCTTCTTGGCTAACGGTTGCCTTGGTGCTTCTCACCGTCCAACAAGTCGTGAGCAGATATTTTTTTCAATCGAGCTCAATTGCTATGCAAGAGCTCCAGTGGCACCTCTTCGGCTTTATCATCACGCTAAGCATGGCACATGCTTTAGATAAGAATGGACATGTACGGGTAGATATTCTTAGCAATCGATTCGGTGCAAAACTCCGGAGAGGGATCCACACCATCGGATTTTTTCTCCTTATCCCCCTAAGTATTGCCCTCACTTACTTCGGCATCCTTGATGTTCTTCACTCCCGCTCATATGAGTCCCCAGTACCGCCCAATTTTTATTCCGAGCTCCTTGCGACAAAGGACTCCCTCCTTTTCTCTATACTCTCCCCTATCGAAGAGATCTTGCGAGCAACCCTTCTTGTTGGCGAAGGTTCCTCTGATGCCGGAGGATTGGAGGCCCGCTGGATTATTCGAGCTGCGTTTCCGCTGGGAATGACATTGCTCGCCCTCCAATCGATCAGCCTTTTTCTTCGTTCGCTCTTCCCATCACTGAACAAAGCGGAGGAGTACTCTTGGATTTAGAGGAATACTTCCCTCTGCTCATGTTTCCCGCTTTACTGCTTGGGATACTCTCTGGTTTTCCCGTTGCCTTCGTCCTTTCGGCTGTTGGCCTGCTCTTTGGGTTATTCGGTCACTACTGGTTAGACATCTTTCCCATGACCGATTTTGGATTCATCTCTTCCAAGATTTTTGGCGTCATCGGCAATGTAACCCTGATTGCAGTCCCCCTCTTCATCTTCATGGGGATTACTCTAGAGAAGTCGGGCATAGCTGAAGAGCTTCTTGGAACCACTGAGCGCCTCTTTTCCAGAGTTCGTGGAGGGTTACTGTTTGGCCTCATCTTTGTCGGGGCACTTCTCGCCGCCTCAACTGGGATAGTCGGCGCAACAGTGGTGACCATGGGAGCACTCTCGCTTCCACCCCTCTTAAAACGGAACTACGACCCAAAGCTCTGCGCCGGAACCATCTGTGCATCTGGAACCTTGGGTCAAATAATCCCACCCTCCATTGTGCTCATCCTCCTGGCGGACATGATGAATATTGCCGTTGCTGACCTTTTTGCTGGTGCGATTGTTCCCGGTCTTCTTCTCGTATTGGGATACGCTCTCTATGTTTTTATCCAGGTCTCCGTTAATCCCTCTCTCGTTCCTGTGGCAATTCAGGAAACCGACACTCGCGCTTCCCTAAGAGAGATTCTTGGGGTGCTCATCCCCCCTCTGATTTTAGTAATCCTTGTTCTCGGCTCTATCCTGCTCGGCATCGCCTCCCCAACTGAGGCCGCCGGATGTGGCGCCATCACGGCCTTGGGGCTCGCCCTTTTTCGGAGAAAACTTACCCTCCAAACTCTCCGAGAAATCTCCGAAAGAACCACTTACCTCACCGCCATGGTGTTTACCCTGCTCTTTGGTGCTCAGGTTTTCGCAGTGGTATTTCGGGGGATGTACGGAGACGAGGTGCTCATTGAATGTCTCGAGGTGTTTTCCGAGGAGGAAGCGCTCCTCTTTTGGCTGGTGATGGGATTCTTCTTCCTCCTAGGCTTCTTCCTCGACTTCCTTGAGATTTGCTTCATTTTCGTACCGGTGATTACTCCAATGCTCACCCAAGAGCTCGATATGCCAGCGATTTGGATAGCAGTCCTAATCGCCATTAACCTCCAAACTTCGTTTCTTACCCCACCATTTGGGTTTTCCCTTTTCTACCTACGGGGAGTAGCGACAAAATCTGAGCTCTCGACCATGGATATATATCGCGGAGTCATCCCTTTTGTATTGATTCAGCTGGCTGTTCTCGCTCTGGTGTATGCCTTCCCTGAACTGGCTCTCTCGCTCCCTCGATTTATTTGGGGCTCAAACTGATTTTTCTTCGTTTGTTACAAACTTATTACAAACTTTGTACCTCCTCCTGACATCCTGGACGAAGCCTTGAATCAAAATGGGGTTGCGTTGGTTAGGAGACGAGGTAGGGACAACTCATCATCAACGCAGAGGGGCAAAGAAGTCATTTGCCTGATTCTCTCGAGCCAAGTGGTTCAGTGGTTCAGGTTTTTTTTACGGTCTGGTTTAAAAGGTTAAAAACATGGCACCAAAATCTGAAGATCTACAGCTTCTTGCAAAAATCAAGAAAGGTGATTCTGCTGCATTCGAGCAGCTCGTAGAAAAATACGAAAGCAAGGTGTTCCACCTTGCAATGCGCTTCACACGAAATGAAGAAGACGCCGAGGAGGTTCTCCAAGACGTTTTTACAACTCTTCACCGCAAGCTGGACCTCTTCCAAGGAAAGTCTGCCTTTTCTAGTTGGCTCTACAGAATTGTTGTTAACGCTGCCTTCATGAAGCTCAGAAAGCGACGACAACAGCCAACTGTACACCTTGAGGACCTCGCTCCCTTAACGAAGCAGCAGGTACTCGACGGAGATCACAATTTTGAAAATCATGTTGATAAGCACGCTCAAAATGAGGAATTGAAAGATATCCTCAAAGGAGCAATCGAACGTCTTCCCGACCAGTATCGAGCTGTGTTTATCCTGCGCGATGTAAATGGATTTTCTAATCAAGAAGCAAGCGAAGTGCTCGGTCTTTCAGTGCCAGCAATTAAATCCAGACTTCACCGATCACGTCTCATGCTTCGAAAAAAGCTACATCGTTACTATTTAGAATTCACTGGTCGGACCCATTTACCACCAGAAATCATGGAAGGATTGGCAGCAGCGTAGAGCGAATACCAATTCGGAGGGGGGATACGCCTTCAAGGAGCAGAAGCGGTTCGCCGCTTTCTGCTCCGCTTTTCATTCTCCCCGCAAATAAAAATCCCCCCTTGCTCGAACTCGGCGGAACCGGTACTAAAATCATAGGTGTTTTTGAGGATCTCGGAAGGTTTTGTTCAACTCTCCCCTTTTTCCTCAGAACGGATCTTCCCTCTCTCCCATCACTGTTCTCTGGAAAAAGGGGAGAGTTTTTGTTTTCTCGACCGTTTAATACCCGTTATTCATAAGCACCCGCTATTCGATTCGAGCCTTTTTTCACCAGATTTGACTGTCGATGTAGCTTTTAATCGCTTTTGCTATGCACTGATTCCCGTACGGTCGAGCATGATATCGATCGAATGCGATAAGCTCATTTGGATTCTCCAACTTACACTTCTTGAGCGGCTCCAAGAGATCTATAACGTAAAATCCCAGCTCTTGGCTGAGTTGGCTTATTTTTTTATGTTCGGAAAATGCTCGATACTCCAAATTGTTAAAATCTATAGGAAGCAGTTCAGGGAGAATCGCAACAAGTACTTGGAAACGATTCGACTCCGAGAGAACCCTGAGCGCCCGAAAGGAGTCCTCGACCGAGTCTGTCCAAAATTTCTGAGGGTCCCTCTTCGTCGAATCTGGCAACTGCTTTTGAAATTGCGGAAGCACCTGAAACCGTAGAACTCGATAGAGGGCGCTCTCAGAAAATAGACGAGCATAACCGGCATTCAGATTGGAGGAGATCCCAGCATCTGCGATATTCGGGGACTTACTCTTCTTCGCCTCCTCGATGAGGAATCCATAAATCCCTCCGTCATCCTGAAAGCGGTCATTGAGACAATACCCGAGAACAATGAGATCGGGTTTATACTGCAAGCCCTTTTCCCGGAGCATCTCAACCTCCTGACTCGTGTTGTATCCATTCACACCAAAATTGAGCACCTCAATTGCCCTTCGCTCATCGGCATACAATTTTTCGAGCTGTGCCGGATATACATCTGCGTCATTCTCAATCCACAGCCCAGCGGTGGTGCTATCTCCGAGCGCAAGAATTCTCCGAACGACTCCATCTGGGCGTTCTATAGACCTTTCCTTATCACGAAAGCCAAGAGAGTTACTCGCTCCAGAGTAGCCATAGAACTGCACTGATTTGTTCGTGGAATCGAGATGCGGTATCGGCTCAAATCCAATCTTTGCATTCGGAGAGAGCCGCATCCTCCATTTTTCAATGTATACGACCTCAGGGGCGAACCCTCCTGCAGCAAGAATGCCTTCGAGGGTTAGCAATCCGAATAAACAACCAAACAATGGAAACAAAATGCGATACATTGCCCTGCAATCAATTTGATGAGGTACTCTTTTTAGGTCGTCTCTCTCTTTAAGGACAGAATTTTCAAACCAGTGGCGTACTCTGTCAGACTTTGCGCATCAGCAGATCTCAGTTCTTCAACGATCTTTTTCATTCTCTTTGTATCTTGTTTGATCGCATGCAGCGCTGACTGTCCTTTATCTTCAATAGTTGCAAACTTTTCGACAAGATGAATGTTGAGCAGTATTGCAGCCAAGGGTTGTCCAAGCTCATGCGCTGCGGCTCCGGCCAACTCCCCGACAAGTGCCTGACGCTCTTTAGCGACCAGTTTCTCTTGCATGGCAGCCAACTCTTCATTCTTCCTTTGTAGGTGCAGATTAAGCTCCCGCACACGTAGGAGAGCTCTAACTCGAGCTTGGAGCTCCTCGTAGTGAAAGGGCTTTGTTAGATAGTCATCCGCTCCACCATCAAGACCGGAAACGATATCTTTGATTGAGTCTTTGGCTGTTAACATAATGACTGGCACCAGCTCGGCTCCCGGCAATGCCTTAAAATGCCGGCACACTTCGAATCCAGTCATAACCGGCATCATAACATCTAACACGAGAACATCGGGGAGCCCTTCGCGTTCCAACTTCTCGAGTGCCTCCGGTCCCGAACCAGCTTCAGAAGTTTCTACCCCCAACGCGAATAGGGTGTCAGAAACGACTCCTCGAGTATCCGCGTCGTCATCGACGATAAGTATCTTTCGTCGTTCATCGGTCATAGGTCCTCTCCCAAGGGATGGTCGGTATAACTCGCAAGAATCATAAGAAAAAAGTCTAAAATCCCGTATACAGTATTTTCCTACGTTCAAGGCTGATACAGGTTAAGTCAGATTCCGACCATGTCGATACTTTTGTTGTCAGGCACCGTCGGGAAAGCCCATGGATTTTGAGAAATCATTTCAGCGTACGAAGACGCTCTCGCTCTCTAGTACAGAGAGGCAAAAGGCGTCCGTTCTCGTCGTTGAGCCAGAAGCTCATCTTCGGCAAACCTTACGACAATCGCTTATCGGACTTGGGTATGGGGGGATCTCGGATGCGGGAGATCACGCTGCGGCCCTTCAAAAAATTGAAGATCGCCACTTTACCCATCTCATCTTCGACGCCAGACATTCGAGAATTGGGCCAAAGGAGTTCCTACAACGCGCATTCGAACTCGATCCAACGATGACCGCCATTGCCTCGTCATACGAACCAACGATTGACGATGTATTTGATCTACTCATTTCCGGAGCTCGCGGATATCTCGTAAAACCATTTACCACCGAATCTCTGGATGAAGCTCTTGTGATGGCGACAAAAGGCGAGCCAATATCAGAAGCGGTGCTCCACGCTCGAAATCGGAACGAAGCGCTTGCATCTCTTGTACTCTCCTCCCTCGATAGCCTCGCGACCATAATCCGGCAGAGCAAGCACTTCCAAACCGCCCGGAGAGAGATTCCTCAAAAGGCTCTTGTATTTCGGCGATCGGTGGATCTTGGATATACCTTCGCAAAGGGCGGTCCGATGATGCTCAGAGAGGCCTTAATCGACCTCTGCCTTGAACGTTCACAGGGACCAGCAACCAGACTCGGTCGATTTCGCAAACGGCAGGAAGTCCGGAAAAAGCGGAAAGAACAAAAAGGGAATCAGGCATTGTCCGATGGGCAAAATCTCTCCGAAGAGCATGAAACAGAGATCATTTCCCTACAAGGACAGATCTCCGAGAAGTTCTCCCTTGAATCCGATGAGCAAGAGGAACAATCCGATATTGAAACTTCTCAGGAACAGAGCGCAGAATAGTGACATGTCAGTTTACATTAAAGTACAGCGCCGTGGACGAGAAGATAGACTCCTAGTGCTTAGACAGCTCCACTGTACGATTGGTCAAGACGACGACGGTCTTATCGTTACATCGAATGCCTCAATTCCATGGTTTAGCATTTTCGCATCGGGAGTTGAGTACTATTTGCAATCGCACCAAGACGATCTCGTTCAACTATCTGACAGGGACCGCACTTATTCCGTTACCCCTCTACCAAAGACACTACACCTCTCTGTTGCTGATTATCAGCTCACAATAGTTACTACCGAAGCAGAATCCTCACTGCTTGCAGCGAGCAGTCTCCCCACTGAGTCGATGGAGAAGTCAACGCTAATTCCACGGACACTCCTCTCTGTGAAAGTCGCCCATACGGAGCAAACGTTCCCCCTATTCTTAGGCGCTACCGGATCGCTCGGACAGGGAGACACTGATACTCTTCAACTTCCCTTTCAAGGAGTTCTCAATAGCCACCTCGTCTTTGAACAGCGGGAAGATGGTGCCTATTTTTGGTCTGAAGTAGGCTCGTTTCAATTTAATGGCAAAGAATACTCGTCAAAACCTATCTGCATTCGAGAAGGTATCATCCAGCTCTCACCAAGTGCTATCGAAGTTGAAATAATCTGCAACTAGCGATTACTCTTTCGTTCGGATATTCAAGTTTGTCTGAAGAATGTTTACTACCTCTTCACTTTGCAGGAGAGCGCTTCTCATGAATGCCTGTGTGTTCTCATCATTAGCGAGCTCTCCGAGCCGCTCAGAAGCCAGCTCGACTACTCGATCGACTGCATCATTGAGTGAGTCAAATTCTTCACCTTGCAACATCAAAACTGCATTCTTCCAATATATCGCAGTTTCGTCGATCTCATCTTGAATTTGTTGCGGAGTAAACGCTCGCTCGGCTACCTTTGCTGAGCTGCCAGCTCTTACAGTACTACCTGGTTTTGCTTTCTGTTGCTCTTCTTCGTTTTTCTTTGTCGAGTCCTTCATTGCCGCCATGGTTTCTCTCCGATCTGCTCTAAATTTTTACCAATAATCTCATGTGGAAGTACAACATATGCTCTAAACATTTCAGAAGTAGCAGCACTTTTTGCCCCACCTTCCTCCAAGAGCACTCCCAGATTGTTCCTTGTTGGAGCGTTATCGACATCTCCTCCAAGAGCTCTCTCAAAGAGCACTCTCGACTCCTCCTTGGCTCCGATATAGTCATAGAGCAGGGCGAGGTTAGCGAGGCTCTGAGAATAGGAATGGTCCTGCTCATATGCCAAGAGAAAATAATCTCTCGCAAGCTCCACATCTCCCGACAAGAACGCTACACATCCGAGGCCGTCCAATGCCGCGGCTGTCTGGTCGAGATCGAATGACACTTCAAACGAGGCCTGAGCCTCTTTCAGTGCCCCTCTCCGAAGAAGCGCGGTTCCCTGGTCGACAAGCTCAGAGGCCCGCCTCGATTCTTCAAGCGTTGGCGAAGGAGGTAGTGAAGCCACACACCCTGTCATGGTTTCTACGAAAAGCATCAGCGGAATTATCAGTAGATATCTCATGCCGCCATCCGTTCAAAAAATTCCTGGGCGATCTCGTCAGAGATAGTTACATACCCCCGTTCGACCCATGTAATCTCCGAGGAGAGCTCCTCCTCTGCGAGCACCACAATTTCCTTCAGTCCTCGCATGCGAAGACACTCCTGCAACAATCTCCGTGATCCACGAGACGTCAGAAGGAGAACTTCCTTATCCTCTTCGATCTCCGGAGCCGCACACTGAACGCTCTGCTCTATGAGGAGAATTTTTCTTGGGTCCAGTTGAGCTTGGCCTCGCTCACATTCACAGATCCACATATCAAGCACCGGATCCAGTTTGAGACCTTCAATCACTCCATCTTTTGAGTACCGAGAGGAAATATTCCTCCGCAGCGCGATGCGCACTTCTTCAAGTAACAATCGATCATCGGAGCCTTTTGACGGAGCCTCGGCCGCAGCTTGGAGCACGACATCGAGATTTCGAATACTCATCTTCTCTCGTACGAGTTCCCTCAATAACAAGGAAAGCTGCGTAACGGTGATGACACTCGGAACCGTATTCATAACTAGCTCTGGGGCAAATTGTTCCAAATTGTCGAGGGCCCGCCTGGTAAAAACATCATCAATGCAATCGACCGCATGCCCTTCAGCGAAGCACACAAAATGCTGACACATATCAGCCAACGCTCTCGAAGGAGAGCCCTGAGCCTCTTCACTCCACTCGCTCACGGAAATAGCGGGGATGCCTCGAAAGAGAAATCGGCACACTCCAGGCACACTGTCAGATAAGGCGAGGTCGGGAGGTGTGAATAGGAGGCCATGCGTCTCAAAGAGAACACGCAACGCAGCAGAAAGCTCGCGCTGCACATCGCTTGCAGCGCACTTCCTGAGGATACTATCTTTCGGCAACTCAATAGAGATGAGCGCTGGTAATCTTGGTTCAAAGGACAAGGAAGGATCGTCTTTTGTCTCCCGATTCTTCGAAGAAAGAAACCCAAAGAATAAAAGAACCCCACTTAGGGCAAGGAATGGAATCGTTGCTACGCCAACAAGAGCAAGCAGTAAGCTCACAAATCCCGCAAAAATGAGCGCGGGTTTTATGCTACCGAGCTGATCGAGCACTTCTTTTGCAAGCGAATCATCATTGTCATGTGCCACCCGTGTTACAACAAGCCCTGCTGCAAGCGAGTTCAGCAATGCGGGAATCTGAGACAAAAGCCCATCACCTAACGTAAGGAGAGTGTACTTTTGCAACGCAGCGTCCACGCCAAGGTCATGCACGAGCACCCCCACCGCAAGCCCTCCGACGATATTCACAGCAGTAATTACTATTCCAGCAATTGCATCACCCTTTACAAATTTCATTGCACCATCAAGAGCACCATAGAATCGAGATTCTATTTGAAGGGCTTCTCTCTTTCTTCGCGCAGTCTCCATATCGATAGTCCCTGCTCGGACATCCGCATCTATCGACATCTGCTTTCCCGGTAGCGCATCAAGAGTGAAACGAGCAGACACCTCTGCCACTCTCTCTGAACCCTTGGCGATGACAATGAACTGCACAAGGGTAATGACGAGAAACACCACAAGACCAACAAACATCTCCCCCTGCATGAGGAGCGACCCGAACATTTCTATCATCTCGCCAGCATCTCCAGCACCGAGAATTCTCCTCGTTGTAGAGATATTTAACGCCAAACGATACAGAGTTGCTAACAAGAGTATCGTTGGAAGTGATGAGAGCTTAATGGGATCGGAAAGATAAATTGAGCATCCAATGAGGAGCACAGAGAAAATGAGATTTATAACCAGCAGACAATCCACCGCAAAGGGAGGGAGTGGCAACAACATACAACCAATGATGGCGATTAGCCCAATCGGTAGCACTATCTCTTTCACCACATCCTCTCCCAATATGTTACAAGACTACGCCGTACGAACATTGCGAATTGCGGCCATCTTTGACTCATGCCGAGATTTCTCGACATTCGAAGTCAGAGAGACGAGCTGCATCTGCTCTTGCATTTCAATCTGCTTGTTAATTAGCGCCAGGTACCGTGGTTCAATAGCTCCACTAATGCCACTTGTTGCCGCAGCTCCGACCATTCCACCGACGCTGGACAAAATAGAACTGAAGTCAAAGTTCAATCGGCTCTTTGGTTCCGGCGGAATTCTCACGAGGCCACTTTGCCCTTGGGCCAAAAAGCTCTGAATTCTTGGGTTTACTTTATCTGTCATCGTATTCTCCTTGTTCTTGAATACCTTCTCCTCCTTCAATCGAAGATTCGCGGGAAATGTTTCCTCCCTTACCCCCGAAATCGCCATCTTCCCCGACGAGGAAGACGAACTTTCCCGGTTTTATCAATAACTTCCCTTGAGCAATGGACACCCCCCCAACCACAACAGTAGCGCGCAGTTCCTCTTCCAAGCCGAAATCGAGCTCATCACCTGGCTCAAGCCGCAAAAAATCCTCAAATGCCATCTCGAATTCCGGCAGCATGAGCTGTGCCGGCAATCTTCTGTTCACGAGCGGCATTTCATCGCCTCCTTCGAGTTGCGCCATAATCCTTCCCTCCTGTAGACGTAATTTTCCACTTCGAACACCTCCGATCCCAGGACCGCGAATTCGGCAACTCCCGGAAACTTCAAAGCCCCTTTTCCCTTCTTTCCAATCAAACGGAAGAGAGACCTTGAGCCGTACTCGACATCGTGAGTGGAACTTCTTCCCGAAATCTCTCAAATCATCCTGCGTGCAATCCTCTGGGCGGGAATTGCAACAAAGGTAGAATGAGCTGAACAAGTTCCCGAAACTGAATGTTTTAGGGCAAACTCGATAAATTGCCGAACTCTTAGGTGGAGCCCACTCACCAAAATCAACTATCGAAAATTCTAAACGCACCTTCTCTTGAAGGAATGAGAGGAACTCTCGCACCCGACTCATGTAAGGAGAGCCAGCCGGGGAATCAGTTACACGAGATGGCATTCCGATGAGGCCAGTCTCTCCACTTGAGAATACCACCCGAAACCAAACGCCACGAAAGGTTGGCTGAATGGGCTGAACATCGGCATACCGGATGGGAATACAATCGGGTGAAAGCAGCTTGGTCAGCAAGATATAGGCATCAAAACGAGATGACGAATCCTCACGCTTCCTAAGGATGATACTCATGTTCACTCCCCTGCAAGGTTGGAAACGCGTTTTGAATGAGCACCGAGTACGAGAGCTCTTGAGCGTCCCTTCTTGGAAGACTCTCCAACCAAGAAACGCACGTCGTGAACTCTCGCCGAATCTCCTCAGAAAAGAGTTCAATGGGAAACGGCTTTCGGCTTAGGAAATGTTCGGCTGCGAGCGTTTCAATTCTTCCACTGATGGGCTCAGAGATGAGCATACTAAGAATTCCACCTCTTTTCATGCCGCCTCATCGGTAAGTGAGAGTCCCTCCAGTTGACTTTCAAATCGAGGTGAACGGACGATCTTCCGTTTTCTTCCCTTCCCCACCTTTCGAGTCATCCAAATGGCCACTCCACCGGCCAACAGGAGAAAAGCGGCGAGCAGGAGCAGCGGCCATGCAGCTTCCGAGCTGCGTTTTTCAAACTGGTAGTCCTCAAGGACGATAGGTTCCTCCACAGCAAAGGAGGTAGCGGATCTCGGGGGTACCACTGCCATATCAATCTTCGAATCACTATTTTCGTTATTGTGTGAATGCTCAACTCCCTCGACCTGAGGAGCTATTACAATGGGCTCTTTCCTTTGTGGCCCGGAAACGAGCACTGAAATTCTCTCCTCTGCAATGCCAGATCCGCCTGCGACCAGCCCTTTAATCCCACTCTCACTGGTACTAAATTCGCTGTCGGTAATCAGCAAGACGCTTGCACTAGAGGGATATTCACTCGTCAACTCTCGCCCAAATAACGGGTCTGTTGGGGGAAGATGCAAATGGACGCGTGTTTCTAGTACTCCAGCTAGCGCGGAGAGGGTGAGCTCCAACTCTCCTGCAATCGCTCGTTCAAATTGAAATCGTTGAGCATCTCTACTCGGCAACATAGAGCTTGATTCAGGGACCTCCGCTCTCTGTTTACGGAATACCCGCGCATGCGATAGCGCCGACAGTGCCTCTATGGCATCCGATTTCGCAACAGCGATCGACCAGCCACCGTCGTTCTGTTTTGTCTTTTCAGCAAGGATACCCGCTTGGTGTAGCCGTGTAATGAGCCGATTGCTGTCACTTTCGGTTAAGTCGTGAAGGATCTGCTCTTTGCATCCTGCTATTCCCGCTATGAGGAGCACTATCAGAGCGACTTTGTTAAACACCTTCATTTTTCTTCCTCCTTCGTCGCCTTTTCGCTCTTTCCGGAACTCCTGAAACTTTTTGTTTCAAATGCTTCAGTGCCCTTGTGTGAACCCTTGAAACCCAAGAGCGAGTGACCTGCAATCGATCCTCTGCTATCTCTTGCAATGAAAGCCCTTCGAGATAGAGGCATTCGATTACGATGCGCTCTTTTTCGGGCAATGAAGCAACAAGTTCTCGCAGCATCTCAGCTTTATTTTTGCGATGGAGGGCTTCGTCAGGATCTGCTCCAACCTGTCCTGCCTCGACCAACTCCTCTTCGCATTCGAGATAGTTGAGTCGAAATACAAGCCCTCCTCGGGCAGCAAACTCAAGAACGTCTGCCAAGTCCTTGGATGGTTCGCGGTCAGATGACGAATTTCTCGTCTTATAAAAATCTTCCAATAGGAGTTCACCGGCCTGCATGAGTTGTGTTGCTTTATACTCGTAGCGCCCCTGTCCGGAGTCCTTTCGGAGGTGATCTATAACCGCCCCCCGCACCCGTAGATAGGCATATCGCTCGAAGGGAACATCAGATTTTCTATCGTAGCGAGAGGCTGCTTCGATAAGTCCGTAGTAAGCGGCGCTCACATACTCATCATAGTAATGGGGAGAAGCTTTGAATCTTGACATCACCTGCTTCGCTACCGAGCGTGCAAATTGTAGGTGTTCGTCATGAAACTGCGTGGCAAGCATTACGGTTCCTTGCAATATTGAGTGCGCCTCAAATAAAATGCCTTCTCGATGACAATTTTTAAGGACTGCTTTACAACGCCCTATAATCGAACTCTTCTTGGGAAAGTTTCCTCAGGACTGTCAGTTTTTGAGGGAATTGCAGCTTGATTCGAGACAACGGCTTGAAATGACGAAACATCTTGTTCTTTTTGATATCGATGGAACCCTCCTCCGAGCCCGCGGAGCCGGGAGGATTGCCTTTGAAAAGGCATTCCAAGAGCTCCATGGAATCGGTCAGGCTTGGGGCGAGCTAAATCCCCATGGCCGTACCGATAGGGACATTATCGAGGAAGTCTGTCGAGTCGTTCTTGATCGACAATTGAGCACGGAAGAGTCCCACGCTCTTGAACAACGCTTCGTACAATACTTCGATGAGATTATTTGGGAACATCCAAATTTTGAACTCATGCCTGGAGTTGAAGCCCTTGTCTCCCACCTCAGTAGCACCCCAGAAATAGTACTTGGGATAGAAACCGGAAACCTGCTCGAAACCGCCGCTCTAAAACTCAGACGGGGAGCTATAGACCACTTCTTCACGTTCGGCGGATATGGATCAGATTCGCGCGAACGTTCTGAGATTGTTCGAATAGCTATTGAACGTGCAAAAGCACTCTATCGGATCACCCCTGATACTCAAATCACTGTGTTTGGTGACTCCGTGAATGATATCACTGCAGCTCACGATAACGGAGCGAGAGCAATAGCCGTGGCTACCGGAGGAATTGGTATCGAGCACTTTAAGGAGAAGACCTCTGCAGATCTCGCCTTAGTCGATCTTTCGAATTTGGAAGATCTCGCAACCTTCTTTCAATAACTTCTTGGACCAAGAGGTCAGGACCAGGTCTACTTTGGAAACCCAACGTAGTTGAATTTTAAATTCCCCCATACCGTTCCCTTTTCTCGCGGATTCATAAAGGTGAACTGCTCGTCATCAATAGTCAACGTGTACTCCATTCCGTGACTCACCTCTATAGAAAAAGCTCCGGTCTGCGGATTAATGGAGATCGGAGTCGTTCCATTGAGAGTAAGACTCGCAGTCGGTATCACTGCTCCAGAATTCGTCTTCACGGTACCAGACAAGGTTATTGTTGGCGCAGCACCTACAGCACTGTGTGTAAAACTGTAGTACGTAGGGGTAGCCTCTCCCTCAATATCGGCAAACTGATATCCACTTTTCGCAACTTGAATGGTATAGGCTCCACTACCGGCTGCGCTAATGGTAACAAGGCCATCAGCACCTGTGGTACGTTTAATGGTGCTGCCTCCGAAGAAGAGCGTTACCTCAGCACCAACCACGAGATTACCGTTCGTATCTTTTACCGTCACTGAAAACGGCATCGCTCCGATACCAGGAGCAGCGCCACCATTTGCCATCCGCGATAAGACTACTACTCTATCTTTTGAGCCGTATGCGCAACTCGGATCAAACCCAACAACAAAGATGTTTCCAGCGCTATCTTCTTTGACGTTGATGTATGAAACATCAGCTCTCTTGGAACAGCTTCCAAAAATATTATATCCAGCCCAATCATTTCCATCGGCACGCTCTTCATACCGAACAATACCGGTCGATTGGCCAAATAGGGCACTCGACATCCGTCTTCGAATTGCACCGAATAGTAGCCCACTCGCTCTTTCAATAAAGTAGGGATATGCTCCGATATAACTAGAACTCGAGGAAAAGTTTAACGAGGGGCCAGCGCTCCATGCGCCTCCGCCTCCGGCACGAATGAGATAGCGCAGTGAGCCATCATTCGGCTCAGCATTCGCATAGCGGTAAAAAACATAAATATCGCCATTGGCCCGGACGAGGATAAACGGATACTGACCACTCGCATTGGTGCTTGGCTGTTCCAAAGAGACTGGGGGAAGCCAAGCTCCATTAGTCTTCTCGACAAAGCGAGGAATCCTCAAATTCTGATCGTTTGAAACAACTGCAGGCTCCCCACTGGCTTTTCTCGCAATATGACAGTTATTTCCGGTGTTGGAATCATCGGCCTCTAACTTTGTAGTTGTCCAAGAACCACCCGTACCCTCTGCTACCCACAGGGCATTCGTTACTTGGTCCTTAAAACAAACAGCAAAGCCAGAGTCAAGGGAAACCGCACTCGGATACTGCCCACCGGCTCCCTCAACTGTAATCGCTTCGGTTACCCAAGAACCGTTTTCCTTCACCGCGTGGAGAAGTTGATTGTTGGCCCCAGAGAAGAAGATATGCGGTCGCCCATTTCGGACCACGAGCGAGGTTCGAGCTGTCCACGGCACATAGCCTAGCCCTACTAACGTTGTTACGGTTTCTACGTCCCAAGAATGAGTTGAGATATTCCAAGAGGCAAAGTGAACATGTCGTTCACTGTTCGGAAGCGTCTTCCCATAAAACGACAGTACTGGTTCATCCTGCAAGAGATCCATGCTAACGCCATTTCCGAATCCTCCACTATCTGATTCATCAGTGGTGAGGAAGGCAGTATAGAAATCATTAAAGGGCGAATCCTCTGCAAGAGAGACGATCGGCAATCCAAGTCCAAGCACCAAAATGGTCATGACTATGAAGGCTGAAACTCTTCTCATCTCCCAGATCTCCCCTTCCGTCCCTTCTTCACTCGCGCACCTTTTCCTCGAATCGCCCATCGGAATAGCGTGTCGGTCTCAATTCCCTTCATTCGAAAGGATTTTGGCTTTGAAGTTATAGTAGCTCCTGGAGCAATGAGCGAGAACTTGTAATCTCCCTCGGCTAGCTCAATTGAGCCAAGATACGGTTCTTCCAGTCTGAGAAGCGTTCTCTCATTGCTCTGTAGGTTTTTCGCCTCAAAATACATATCTAGGTCTTCGAAGGTGCTGAGTTGTCGGGTGGTAAGTGGATCTCCATTGGTTCCAAAGAGCGCTACACTGGCCACGAACTTCCCGAGAGTTCGCTTACACTCTTTCAGCGGATGTGTTACCGAAGACTGAAGCTTTCCATTCTCATAGAGTTCGAAAGTTGGCTGTGGGTTCACATTTGTGCAAACAATCACCTCACTGTTCGGTCCGACAGTTTCCAACTTGGTCGCCGAAGCTTGCCATGAGAACTTCCACCCAAGAGTTTCATAGTCAGCTGGATTCTTGTTCGTAATTTTAAAACACATCTCAACCGTTGAGGCATCCATCGCAGCACGAGTGAATGATTGTAGGGATTCTTCACATCGCCCTTCCGTCGCTCCCTTTAGGAAGTACTCTGGGGCTGCATCCTCGGTTACAATGAGAGTAGTTCCTTCACCTGTGCACAGAGCAACATTAGCAGCGGTGACTTCAGAGCTACTACCGCTCGTAAAAGCAGCCCGTAGGCCGTTGTCCCCATCTTCTGGAGATCCCGATGGCACTGCTGCGCTTGTGGAGCTCGCAATACAACCAATCCCATCAACGTCAAATCCATCGCTTGCTTCCATCGTTGTTCGGTCTTCGAGTCGAATAGCAGTAGCGTATGGAAGTCCAGCAAGATCAAGTTGAAGTTTTCCGTCGCGACAGATAACCCCAAGCGTGTGCCAAGAGCTCACATCCGCTGTCGCATAGGCCTCTACATACTCAGGGTAGGTACTACACGGCCGCCCGCGATGCCCCCATGAGGTTTCGACAATTTCCAGATCAAATCCCTCTTTGTTCCAGATAGCCCTACCACTAAAACCAAGCTCAATAAGTCCGCCACGCCCAAGTGATACGAAGTTGTCAGTATCATTCCGCTCCGGAACTCCAAGTGCTTTAGCAGTATCTTGTCTACTTGAATCTACTGGATTTCCATTGGCGCCGGTTCCTACAACATATCGAAGGACCTCAGTAGCTCCGTTAGCACAGAGGTCCGCCTCAGGCGGAGCGCCTGGGACTGGGGGGCCCAC
>JAGRAT010000359.1 GCA_020434495.1 Bdellovibrionales bacterium
ATCTCTAAATGAAAAAACCCGCTCCTTTGCACGAGACTTCTCTTCGTCCCGTCGAGCGCCTCCAATTGCGGCATCAAAATTTCCTTTATTCAACGCAGAGAGAAGAGCTGCTGTTTTTAGTTTTCCGCAACAGGCTTGCGTACCGAGGTCGTAAGGATTGGCTCCAGCAGCAATGGCTTCTTCATTGCGGTGGATAAGAAGTTGAGCTCCGAGTTCCGCCGCGCGTTTATCGCGGAAGGAGTACATCTCCTGAAATTTAAAGCCAGTATCAATGTGCAATAGCGGAAATGGGAGCTTCCCAGGGGCGAACGCCTTCTCGGCCAAACGCAGTAGTACCGAAGAATCTTTACCGACTGAATACAGCAATACTGGCCGTTCAAACTGTGCGGCAACCTCTCGAAAAATAGCGATGCTTTCGGCCTCTAAGTATTCAAGGTGAGTGGAACTGGACTTCGTGGCGCTAGGCGAGGACATTATTCCCCTTAACTACATGAGCGCAGACTTAAGACCAAGCACCTGCGAGAGTTCAACGTGGTCTTCATCAGATCCCCAGAGGTAGCACCCAAACTGGCCATCAACGGCGAGGGCGTCCAGGGCAACGATAAAAATATCGTGCTCGGCAATCTTGTTAAGCACATCAACCAATGCACCAGTCTTGTCCTGTCCATGAAGATAAAAACAGGTACCTTCTTTTATTGACCACTGCTTGTTTCGAGCGACATTTTTAAACTGAGAAGGATCAACCGGGATCACCTGCACCTGCGCATTTCCAAGCGAGGTACCAAAGCCCCAGATCCCATGAAGGGAAACCTCATTCTCAAGTAGCGTTGCGCTAATGGTGGCCAGCTGCCCAGCTTTATCATTCAGGAATATGGTGAAGTATGTAACTGTCGAGACATCCATGGTTTTTCCTCTTCAAACTCGGCCAGTAGTTTATGCGAGCTACGCCGCAAACCGCAATAGAAGGGGTGTCTTCGTGGTGCATCTGAGCGGTCAGAGGTAAAATAGTGATCATGAGCAAAGACACCGATTCCCCAAAATTGAAAGAGAGGGAGAGCGAAGCCAATACCTGCATGGCTATTGGTGCAGGCGTTGGTGTAATGGGTGTGGCTGCAACGGTCCTGCTCGGAGCGACCTGTCCAATTTGCTACGTCGCTGCACCGGCTCTTATTGGAACCGGGTTGTTGGCAAAGAAGAGGGCTGAAAAGGGAACGAAAAAGTAGTCTTGATTTGTTCGATTTTTCAAATTCAAACACAGAGGGCACGGAGCGCCCGCAAACGGGCTAACCCAGAGGAAACTAAACTCAACCTCTGTGTTTCGCCGCAGGCGGACTGTGTTCTCTGTGTTTAAATAACGAAGCGCGGTGGTGGTTTGAGAGAGCGTATAAGGCTAAACGCAGAGAGCACAGAGCGCCCGCAAACGGGCTAACCCAGAGGAAATTAAACTCAACCTCTGTGTTTCGCCGAAGGCGAACTGTGTTCTCTGTGTTTAAATTCATAAAGATTCGTGAAGCAAGCTGGTCAGCGACCTTTATGCAGCAAGCTGCTCTGACGCAGCTTCTTCAGCTGCTTTCTGTTCGTCCTGAATTCTTATCTCCTCGTCGTATCCGAGTCGCTCTTGAAGTTGCACCACCGACTTCTCGTAACTGACCGGGTCTGTAAGAGTCTTCAACAGCTCCTGCTCGCCTTGAGGTAGCTGCTCCGGATAGGCGGCAAGTTGTTGAACAATTGCTTGATGCGCCGTTGCTCGATCCGTAGGAGAAAACGAAGTGTCGTAGAGATTATTGAGATGATGGATATACACTTCGTACTCGTGATCAGAGATTTTGTTTGATACTCGAAGCACTTCAACCTTAAGCGCCATCGCCTCAGGAGTCACACCGCCAGCCGCAAGCATCGCTTGAAAATTCGCTTTTACATCCTCTTGGGTTTTTGCGTTTGACGTAGCAGCGTTAAGGCCTTGAACAGCAGCTCCATTAAAGAGCCACCAATCTTTGTGTGTTGTTGGGTCAACACCGGTAGCAATCGCGTAAAGGTGAGCAGTGGCAATGTTTTCGCTAGCAAGCGGATTGTTCCAATCAACATCCACTGTTAACCGCTCGGTACCATCAACATTTTCCAATTTATGTCCGCCGTCCTTTCCAATGTTATACATTGTTCCATCAGCGAGCGGCACATGGTGAGAGCCATCAATTACGGTTGCAAAATTTCCTTGCTCCAAAGCATCGCGCCAACTGTCCCGTGCCATCTGAGAGCTACTCTTTCCACTTCCGAATGAACCGATAACAAAACCTGCAAGCGCACCGACTGCTGCTCCAATTATGGTTCCGACTATTGGAACCGCACTTCCAATAGTTGCCCCGAGCGTTGCTCCGGAAGCGATAGCAGAAACAGTTGCGATACCGGCCCCGATGGCGGCACCAGCACTTCCAAGGCCAATGGCGCCGGCTTTTTGCGCCTTACTTCGCGGCAAGTCATCTATCGCATTGATGACATCAATGGCTTGGTCGACCCCAACGACGATACCAGCGATAGAAGCAGCTCCTGAAAGAAGTGAGGTTCCAATGCTTGTTCCAGCTGCAGTTCCAACACTTGAGGCTGCGTTACCACTGAGCGCTGTGATGACGGTATCTGCAGTTTGCAGCGTTGCAGCAATTCGCTGCCCGTTGTCCATTTCATCCCAGTTGGTGACGGTGTTAAAAACCGACAACGCGGCTCCCAGTCTACCAGCGTTAACGTCACTGATAATGTCATTGGCTTGAGCAGATTGGATTCCGATCCCAGCAAGAGCAGATATCTTATCCTCTGTTTCAGCATCACTGGTGAGGACGGCTACCGCTTGTAGTGCAGAGAATGCATTGTGGGTTGAAACGATGTCAGACTTTGCAGCGATACTTCCGTCGACAAGAAGGTATCCGTCTTCTCCATCTAAAGTTGGCGCAGAGCCGACAACTGCTACCCCTCCAATCTGAGTAGGCCGATCTACCGTACCTGAAAAAGAAGTAGTCGCGAGCCCGGCAAGCGCCTGCCCAACAGCAAGCGCCTTGTCACGATTTGAAGCATTGCCGTTTGCAATAACAGAGATCGCTTGAGCTACCCCTCGAAAATCAGAAGCTTGTTCCTTGTCGAAAACCCCGACATTCTGCAGAACATCAATACCAAGGTCGCCAGCAGCTGCGAGCTTTTGACTTGAAGTTAGAGCATCCCAATTACGTATGGCCTTGAAAGCTTTGACAGCTGTGTCTTTAGTGATGCCAACTTCACTCAATTTTTTGATGAGATCATTTGATGGACTTTGAGATGCCTGGGCACCGGCTTTACCCTGAACCTCACCGAAGAGTTCACCAATAGCGCTTTGAAATGCATTTGCTTCTTCGGGCGAGCCTGCGTAGTTAGCAGCAAGCGCGCTGAGTTCACCTTTGACCGCTTCAGCATCACTTGATCGAGCGCTATAAGAACCACCGACTTGGGTGCCACTACTTTGCAGAGGACGTCCCAACGCTGCTGCTACTCGTTGAAGAATCGCCTCTCCAATTTCACGAGCGACCTGAAGAGCGGAACCCTCTGAGGATGCTGATTGCGCGATGCTGTCGGCATTCTTTGGAGTTGTGGTTTCGGCAGCTCTCCGATTTGAAGCGGTTGAAGAGTCGAATTCATTTGTTGAAGAGGGGGCTTGAACCGTGCTTGAACGAGTTTGAT
>JAGRAT010000360.1 GCA_020434495.1 Bdellovibrionales bacterium
AGGATTGGTTCTTTGGAATTCTCCTCGGGTTTCTTGCAGTAGTAAGTGTGCAGGGTCATTTTACCTTTCGCCCGCAGAGTTTTACCTGGATCTATTTTATCTGGCTTCTGTTCTTCACGGATCTCGCTTGTCGGCGAAACAAATTGTTCCCCGCAGCGTTTGGAGTGATGGGGGTGATGTGTCTTTGGGCGAACATTCACATTACCACAGCGCTTGGTGTAGCGGCGGTCTTTTTTTGGTCGGCCTCAAAGGAGAGAGTTTCGCTAACGGCGTGGTTAGTTTTTTTTGCGGTACTTGGCACGATTTTAACCCCTTATCTGGGTGGTGAATGGCTAACGTTTCTCTCGAAGACGAGTCACCCCATTACCCATTCCTCAATCAACGAATTCCAGCCGGCTACCGTGCTGCAATATGCCACAGGATTTGTTTTATTGGCCCTTGCTATGATTGGGATGTTCCTGTTCTTCCATCCTCGGATTATTGAACCGTTTCGGCTGGTCTACGGTGGGGTGCTCCTTCTCGGTGGACTCGCTGTGATCAAGTTTCTTCCCTCGACAGCGATTTTTCTTTTGGCGGTCGTCGCCAGTGGCTGGCGTCAAGCAAAGGAGGAGGGGAAGGAGTTCGGAAATTTCTCTGAAGCGATTAGGAAGTTCGAGGAGCTCTTTCGTAGGAAGTCGCTTCCACCGGAGGGGCTCGGATTCATTCTCGTTTGTGTCATCGTTGTGCTCGTGAAGCAGGTGACAGCCGAAAAGCTCCATCTTGGAATCGTTCCCAAAGAAGCGGTGGACTTTATGGTTGAGAAAAATATTCAACCCCCTGTGCTTCATACCTTCGGGTATGGCGGATATATGATGCGGCATTTTACCGACGAGAAAGGGTATGCCAAGGAAAAGGTTGTCATTGATGGGCGAACGAATGTTACTCCGCATGAGATTGGTGAATATCTTGGCGAAGCAAGGAGCGGGAAGAGAGGATATAAAAAGATATTCGATCTCTTTCAACCGAACTCGGTTCTCTATTTCGGCGAGTCTCCACTTATTACCCTCCTCCTTATGAGTGGCGACTGGTGCCTCGTCTATCAGGACAAGAAATCTAAACTGAAGCATACCGTAATGATTAAGCGAGCTGAGTACGATAGCCGACCAGATGACTTTCCAGATGCAGAGTGCGAAGTTGAAGAGCGAGCGGACTCATCCGAGAATGAAGAGCAGAAAATGCCAATCTAAAGGATAGTGCTTGAGGGACTCTCTAAGAGCATTTCCTACCCCTCAGATATCCCTTTACTTTCAGTGCTACTGTGCCGATCCATCTTCCAAGAGTAGCTGTTTGAATCGTGTGTGTCGAAGTTAGCTGGAGGTGTGTGTGTCTAAAGATCCAAAGCAGCAATTGCTGCAATTTCACTCCGATCGTGTGCAGGAGTGCACTGTTCGCGTACTGCAGTCAATCGTAACAGATCCGAAAATAACACCAGATGAGCAGTTAGGATTGCTCACGCAGGTGGCAGATATTCATGTAAAAATGGCAGAGATGATTCATTCTGCCGTTGTAGACGGGTGTCAGAAGGCCATATCTGCCGTAAGCGAGGGTAAGGACCCAAACGAGATAATTGATACGTATCCGGACTATCACTGACCATATCGCGCTCTTCTCATATGGGAAGCGCACCTAGAGTTGTACAAACGTTTATCTGCGAATTCACCAACTCTTTGAGTGGTAAAATCACTTAGTGCGATTCTCGCAGTGCCTAAAAACACCCGAAATCAGCCTTAT
Source organism: Bdellovibrionales bacterium (assembly GCA_020434495.1). GTDB lineage: Bacteria > Bdellovibrionota_C > UBA2361 > UBA2361 > RFPC01 > RFPC01. Next base: position 1,771 of record JAGRAT010000360.1, read on the forward strand.
GTGCGAAGCGGGATCTTCCGACCTAGTACTTGGCTTTAAAAGTGGCATGTGACGTGGTTAAGAATCTTCTTGTAACGATATCGCTCTTTATCTTGGTTCTCATTGGGGCTTTTGATGTTGCTGCGCAAGTAGATCTCTACGTCTATAATGGCGATTACGAAAGTGTCGCAAATGCCACGGTATCCATCGAGCTTACTGGTAGTGGTACTCCAATTGAAACGAGAACTACTGATTCCTTTGGAGTAGCGAGCTTTACAGGCGCTTTCAGTGGGATGACCTACGATGTGCGGGTCACAAAGAACGGGCAAATGGGGAACTTTGATGAAGTGGTTCCGACTTTCATTGATACCGCGAGTTCTTCCTTTGAGTATGTTTACCTGCTCGGATATCCTCCCCTAGATCAGCTTGATCTTACTATTTATGATGGAACTTTCTCCTACGTAGATGGTGCGACCGTTACCATTCTTTTTGGTACAACTCCAATTGAACAATCGATGACGGATTCTTTTGGCACGGCGGGATTTAGTTTTTCAACACCGCTGGATGCAGACGTCAATTATGACATTAGGGTGGAGCTTGGGACATTCTCTGAGACAGTTCCTCTTCAGATTAAAAATAGCTTTCATGATGTGAACCTAACTGGGGCACCTTCGGGTACGTTGATGGTCGATTATTTGTACTTCTCTGTAACGAACTCTAGTCTTATCGGAGCCGAAGGAGTATATGTCGATCTCTATGATGAGTTCGACTTTTTGGTGTTCTCTTGTTTGACTGATGAGAATGGAGATTGCTTTGAGACTATTCCTTATTCTCCTCTGTTAGAGGGAGATTATCGAGTTGAGCTTGTTCCCTGGGCAACGTCGCTTCCTCTTCTTCAGACGACGCGGTATTTGACCATAGATGAAACTACGGCTGTTTATAGTAATGGCTTTTACGAAGTAACGGACTCGTTTTTTATTGATGAAGCGAGCAGATCTATCAAGGTTGAGATATATGAGGCGGTAGCTGGTACATCAACCCCAGATCTCACTAAGCCTGTCGAAGATGTCTATGTCGACGCTTATCCGGCTGATCCTGAATTGCCTCCGCTGACAAGCGGGATTACCGGAAGTAACGGCGTTGCCTACCTGCCGATCTCTGATACCACCTCGGGATTCTATAACATCAACATTTTCTCACCCAATGGTGTGAACGATGTTCAGCCAATAACAATTGAGCAGGGCACCTCGGACGTCGTGGTCCAGTTCGCACTGAACCTCGGGGATGCAGATATTGTTATTGCGCTGGAGAACTCTTCGGGACAGGCACTTGTTGCTCAAGAGAGCCAGTTCGACCCTGAGAGGTCGGATATATTTGTAAACTGTTTCTTAGAGTTTGAAACTACAAATCCCGAGGAGTTTCCAACAGGAGCAATCCTTAATGCAGATGCAAACGTGCCTATCGGTCAATCTGGGACCACTCTTAAAGTTTCTGGCGGATACACCTATCGGTGCAGTGCCTTTAATGAAGCAACCGGCGAACCTATTAGCCAGCAAACGGTGGTTGCCGTGACTGGTGTCCCGCAGAGTGTAACCTTAAGAGCCGTTGAGAAAGATGCCTCCGTTACCATTCGTTTGCTCGATGATGCTACAGGGGCGCTTATAGTTGGGCCACGGTTCTATGTTGACGCGTTTACCGATTACTCAGCCAATTCTGGGGGGGGTGTCATTGATGACTTTGATTTTGGTGACACTGTTGATGGGACAGTCACATTGCAGCTTGTTGCTGGTCAAGACTACGTAGGTTTTGCAAATCCGGACTTCCAAAATTTCGATGAGAATGGATTCCCTACTATATCGCTCGGCGATTATCTTCCATCTTCAGAGGTGCAATTTACCGCATCGAATAACCTAATCGTAGAGATTCGATTAGATAAGTATGAT
>JAGRAT010000361.1 GCA_020434495.1 Bdellovibrionales bacterium
TGGTCGGTGGCAGGGAAGAGATTTCTTGGTTTGAGAAGGAGTTTGCTGACGGTGAATGCCGATGATTGGGAATTTCTCCAGCGGAGCTCTCTAACTAAACCCAGCGGAGCTCTCTAACTAAACACAGAGGGACACAAAGAAGTATCCAAATCATTTCCTCCGTGTGCCTCTGTGCCCTCTGCGTTTAATTTTGTTTTCATATCTAACGCGGAGCACGCAGAGGAACGCAGAGATTTTTCGGACAGAGAGTTTTCGGACAGCTTGTAGGGAAAAAGTCTACCTTACTCTATTCACCCGAGAACGCTTTTTCGATGCTTCGAAGAGCCTTCTTTCCCTCGATCGTAATTCTCCAAATTCGAGAGGTGAAGTCTCCCTCCGGATAGGGAGCGACGAGCTTTTGCCCTTCAAGGATAAAGAGGATTCGTTGAATCTCCTTCTCATCATCGAGACCAGTAACTTCTACAATCTCCTCAATTTGGAGGTGAGTCACCGGAGTGCTTTTCTCGTCTCCTGTTCTCGCATTCGCCATTGCGCGTAACACGGTGATCTGATTCATGTGTGAATCAGTGAGTTTGCGAATAGAAGTATTCGCAGAAGACTTCTTCTTGCTGTTTGAGTCTCCGTTCGTGCCCCCAATACCAATCGCCATAACGTATTCTCCTGTTTGCTCAAAAAATCGCTCAAAAAAGAACTTATCAATAACGGTTCTTCGCTTCTCAGTTCCTGTACATGAGTCTCTTTCAGTGAGTTTGAAATTTGGGGAAGGTATTCTACTTGGAGCAAACGCTCCATGAATTCAAGAGCAAACGCTCCCTAATTCTGGAAGTACGTGCTTCCAGAAGATTACCAACTTGACCTTTTCTCTTACTCGCTTACTGGTGCTTATCTTCGTGGGCTCTCCTCCCAAAGCATTTCAATAGTCACCACTATGAAATTGGAGAGCGCTCCATCTTAAAAAACTATCAAGCAAGAACCCTATGACGTGGACGAATGAATCTCCATCGACTTCAGATAATACCTCAATCTCAGAGCTAACAAAGTTACTAGCTGTAAATAGAACCCTGTTCGATAAGAAAGTGATAACTACCCCGAAATCATTGATCGTTCTGAGTTTTTAGACAACTGGTATTGATTACTCGCCCAATTGTTGTTCCACGAGCTTCGTATACTCCTCTTCGAGGTCGTCATGCTGTTCTCGTAGCATTTTCAGACGTTCATTCACCGATTCATATTCAGTGATAAGGTTTCGCAGGTTTTCGCCGGCGTTGCTCAGGGTGTCATTGAGCTTATCAAGCTCTGCTTTTTGATCATCAGTGAGAGTGAGCTCTCCTATTATCGACTCAAGGTTCTTCATCGATTGCGCCAGTCGCTGCTCTAGGGAGATCGACTCGCTGGAGATGTCTTGATAGTTGGTGAGGAGCTCTTCGAGCTTAATCTCATCTTCCTCTTTCGAGGATTTGAGCTCCTGCTGATGGGCCTCTTTCTCTTCTACCTGTTGCTGAGCGGTGTCGAGATTTCCTTCGAGAGAGATGAGCGATTGCTTTTCTTTTTCGAGATCGCTTTGAAGCCCCGATAACTGACCGTTAATCGATTGAAACTGAGCTTTTGAGCAGTATCCGTCTTTGTAACGTAGGAGCTCTGTTATCTTAGATTCATTTTTCTGAATCTCGGTCATGAGCCGTGAGCTCTCTTTTCCAAGACTTGAAGTAGAACGAGCGGAGACGAAGTGAAACGTGCCGTACACAGCTGCGGCTGAGAGACCAGCAACGATGAGAGATGCGATGGTAAATAGCATGATTTAACGCTAGCACAGGTTTCTCCAAGCATCACTACGGAAAGCGCTTGGGGAATTTGGGAGCAAGTTGATGGTCAGTTTGGAGGAGAGCTATTCCACTGCAGAGGGTGATACAACAGCTGTTGATGATTCTATGGGGGCGATTCTAATATTTGGAGCCGGGCGGATTGGCCCCTGAGAGGTGACCGTGAATGGTTGATGGGCTCGGGAGACTCTGCCATTGCTGAACATCCTTAGGTAATCGCCAAGGTGCTCGAATCCCTTCTCGGTCAAAATACCTTTGAGTTTCAGGCTGAGGGTCTGGGGGGTCCCAGCATCGAATCTCCCGTTTCCCGACAGCCGACCGATATTCGACCCAAACTCAAGATCGTCGATCTGGACTAATTTCGGTGTTCCGGCTCCTTGGACCTTTAGAGAGGTGTCTTTTAGCGCGGGGATGGTGACCTTCATCGGGATCGGCAGGAGGAACTTCGGGATAACAGTATCCTCTGGCTTGCTTATGTGATCGAGGGAGAGTGAGGCACCAGAGACTTCAACCACTTCACCAGAATCTGACATGGCTAGCCTTTCTATTTTGGTGCTGAGCTTCCCATCCTCAAAGCCAAGTGCCTGGAGAGTCGGCAGGGAGGCGAGGGAGGAGTCCTGAATTTCCAGGGTAGCTACCCGTTCTGTTGGGCTCCAGAGCAGTTCAATGTTTCCATTGAGCCACTTACCGGTAAGTTGAAATTTGGGGGCCCCTCTAAATAACGAGGCGAATAGGGGTTTGACCTTTGCCTGCTCAAGAACTATCGGCATAAAGGAGCGCTTCGGGCGGACGATGATCCGCCCACTCGAGACACCAAAGAGGAAAAAGTCGGGTTCTTCTACGGAAATCTGAACTGCTGGGGTGTTGAGTTGGTTCTCAAATAGTCCGAAGAGCAGGTTGGCGTAAGTGGAGGAGGGGACGAGGATCAGACCAAAGACGGTGGCTACAAGAATAAAGCCGAGGACTTTTCTTCGAAACAATTGATGAAGGGCTGATTTTCCAAGTTTTTTTACGGATGACATATCATTAAGTACACGTAACTCAGTACAAGGTGCTACGAATTGCGCTTGGCAACAAGTTCTACGTTCAGTTCGGCACGTAACCTATCCCCTTGAGAGATGACATTCAACTTCGAGATAATTGCTGGCTTTTCTTCGTTAGAGGAGATCTCCTTGAAGAAATCAGCGAGCTGAGAGGGGGAGATGCGGGTAAAACTCACAGAATAAACGATTCGGACGAATTGGTCTCCCAAGGAGAGCTCGCTTTGCCGGCGAATGGTAGAGTCACCTTTTGGAATCTTCACCTTCCGTTCTATGACTGACTCAATGTGTTGCCCCATCAGGGACTGACCGCCTGCTCTGGCAAATTGCTGTTCAGCGATGAGTCTATGATTTTCAAGCTGGTTGTACTGCCTGAGAAGGAGCGGGATGGAGGAGAGCTTTTTCTCTAGCTCATCAAGCCGGGTGTACTGTTCATCGAAGGCCTCATTGATTTTTTCGGCGAGGGTGTAGAGCCCAATAAAAAGGGCGACAACCGTAGCTCCAGCGATGAGCATCTGTTCTCGTGGAATGCGACTTGAGTACCAGTCGGTCAGTGGCTTCCAGGCTTTTTCAATAAACAGCTGTTGTAAGCCGCCCTCCCGGCGACCCTTCTTGGTTGAGACGGTCCCCTTAGGCTCTGCTGAAGAGATGTAGTTATCTTTAGAGGTCATTCTTCGCAAACCTTTTTCAATTCCAGGTCGAATTGCTGCTGTCCAGATCGTCTTCCCGAAGGGGTATTCAACTCAACTTTACAGTAGGTGTCAGAGAGTGCGCGAAACTGCACCTCTGCCTTTTCTGCATCGCTGTAAGAGTTGGCAGTCCCCTCAAT
>JAGRAT010000362.1 GCA_020434495.1 Bdellovibrionales bacterium
GTTATCCCGAGTAAATGGGTAGGTGCTGCATAATCTTTCGAAATTGATGGAATTTCCTAGGAGGAATGTTAGTTCCTTGAGGCTCGAGCTACGAATAAATCTTAATGCCAGGCGAGTTCCGCTGCTTTTTTGCCAGCAGAGAGAGCTCCTTGGATGCTGCTGACGAGGTGTTTAATCATTTTGCCTTCTTTATGGATGCACAAGATATTTGGGCTGATGGTGATTCCTCTAGTGATGATTTTAAAGGGCAGTTGGGTTCTCCGTATCGGCGTTTTGTACGTCACCGTCACAATAGTGTAGATGACTTACGCTTAAGTTCATGACGTTCACATGGAACCCCCTAAATGCCCTTACATGAACTGGGCATCGTTGTCTTTGCTGACTTTATAGATCCTGAGTGACCGCCGCAGTGCTTCTGGAAAATGTGATGAGTTGAGAACGGGACTCCCTTAAATCCAGGGATTTTAAGAGAAAGGAATGGGGAGAATTGAGAGTACCTTCTAGTAAGAATACGTAGAGGGGTCGTTTTTCCCCTCTGAAATGTTTCAGGAGTGGGTAGAGCCTTTAAAAAAGGGGGGGCGAGAATTGTTTAAAAAACGCAAATTAAATGCGTTTATATGATGCCTCGCTTTCGAGCCCTGCATAACGTAGTTATTCCGATATGAGGGCGGCATGAGAATGCGACCCACATGCGAGAACAACAACTTCCCCCCCCACTAAACCACGCTGGTGCGCTCCCCCCATGGGCGCACCAGCTCCTTTTTTGTTTTCTTCTGAATCTGTAGAAACGAGCGTTTGTGTATGTTCCAAAGAGCTTCCGGACTGTTAAGTAAGAGTATGAATTGCCTAAAGAAATATCATATTCCCTGCCTCTCGCTGATGCCGCTCTTTATCGTGTCGGTTGTCTTTGCCGAAGGAGATCTTGGTATGGAGAATCCTCGTGCGGCAGATCGTTGCGCGGAATTGCCTCAAGCGATGAAGATTGTTCAGGAGCTACGAGGACTCGATTTCAAACATCCTGTCAGTTGCCAAGCCTTGGATCAAGAGTCCTATACGCAGCGCTCCATAGAATACTTTTATACACTGATATCGCAGCGAGAGCTTGAGCTTCAGGAGGAGGTGTATCAATCAATTGGACTTCTTCCCCATGACTATCCCTATGCCAATTGCTATTTGAAAGAATCTTCTCGGTATACTGAGGCCTTCTACGATATCTTCCACAATGAGATAGTTGTTCCTTCTTGGAAAAAAAGCGAGCTTCATTTGCTCGTTCATGAAGCTGTTCACGCACTGCAAGATCAGCATTTTGACCTCGCTCGCCATGCTCGTAGGGCAGTTTCTACTACAGATCGTTCTCTCGCATACTCTGCGCTAGTTGAGGGAGATGCCGTGGAAGTCCAGGCTTTGGCGCTCAAAAAGCTTGATGAACGGCGAGTACCCGATGAATCTCTTCATCAACTCGAGCCCACCGAATGCGCCTTTCCTGCCTCCTTGGAGGCACTTTCTTATTTCCCCTATGAATTTGGACAGGTATTTGCAGATCGTTTGATTTTAAGTACCAAAAATTTTGCCAGTATTAACGCTGCTTTTCGAAATCCACCACAAACTACTGCTGAGATTATGCATAGTGGGTACTTTGGTAAGTTTAAGCCGAAGTCAGTTGATATGCCGCTAATGAAGCTCGGGAGAGTCTTTGGATTCTCTTCTACTCCGAAGCAACTGTTTTCAGACAGCATCGGTCAGTATGCAATTAGTCTCCTCTTAAGGGAGTCAATGCCGAAGACTACTGCGATACTTGCTGCAAAGGGATGGCAAGGGGATAAAGTTGAACTCTATTCGCTCGGGGAAAGTCGACTTATCATTTGGAGCTCACTCTGGGGGAGTTTAGCTGATTCTGAAGAGTTCTTTCGAGCACTACTCCTTAATCTTCAAGAGCGGAAAGGTATTACGCTGCGTCAGGAGAGCCCACAGCTGCTCGTTTCTTTCCCGACCACCGGAGAGGCCCTCTACCTTGAGCGGTCTGATAGCACCGTCCATATGTCCATCTTCCTGAGAGGCTGAGGTCGCTAGAGGTTCGATAATTTACTGGTAATGACCTGTCCTAGTTCTTCGGCGCAGTTCCCTGAAGGTTTTTCATGTGCGCGATATCGGCGGTCCGATTAGGAAACGCAAAAAAAATGCGTAAATGGGTCACCTCTTTGGAGCCCCTCGCATAACGACCAATAGGAGCTTCTGGAGCCGCCAAGGATTGCTGTGCGTCCTTTCGCGCTTCGCGGAGAGTCCTTCTGCACTTCGTTCTTTGAGGATGGTCCTCTGGGACGAGGCTGCTTACTTAACTTATAAGGAGATACCAATGAAGAGTAAATTCCTATGCGCTCTGGTCACTTCCTCGGCGCTATTCACTACATCGCCGAGTTTGGCCCAAACTTTTTCGCTTTACCCGCTGCCAATGCCATCTGCAGTGGTTGAAGCTCCTCTTGGGGCCACTTGGAATGGGCCGGTAGTCGAAGCAGTCCCATATCAAGAACTAGAGTTGATAACCTACGAGATCTCTCCCGAACAGGACGGTGTCGTCGCGCACTTTCGAGATCCATCATCTTCTCGCCCACAACGAGCTATTGCAGCTTGCCTAACTACGTTTGCAGACGCTGCCCAAGGAGCGTTGCAGCTTGAGACGACTAAGGAAAGTGCTTTTCTTGTTTTGAGTTCCTCGAATGAAGTGATCTGTGAAATAGCAGACGGGAATGAATAGTTAACATCATGCTAAAAAAGGTTTTTGCGATGAAAAGATTAAAAACACATATCTCAATTACTACACTACCACTCATGCTATTGTTAATGGTGCCATCAGTCGTTTTCGCGAACTGCCTCGGAATACCAATTTCAAGCAGTAAGGAAGCTGCTATTGAAATCGAGTGTCGGGAGACTGATAACTCCTTTGAAGTTGATGCTTCAATGTCTGTGACGATGACAAGTTGGTTCGACCAATTCACGCGAGGAACTGATATCAAAGGGAGACTTCGTGAATACGATCACGAGAAGGATGATTGCAATAGAGTAGAACGGCGACGCAAGGCAGATCTGAAGAGAGCGGAAGACGAGCTGAAGCGTGCTGAGCGGGAGTTCAGAGCATGCGAAAGACGGAACGCCCCGCATGCTAATGCCGCCTCTCAGGAGCAGTACAATAATTTCATTGCGAGCAGTTGCTCCTCTGAATTGCAGAACTATCTTGACAAGCTTGGTAGGCGGGAGGCCTTGAACACTCCGAGCCCATGCGTTGGTGATGTCCATGACCTCTGTGAGGGCATTCAGCAGGATCTCGATGCGCAGGTGAACTCTCCTTCTCGGCAGCAAGGTGTGTGTAATGAAGCGGCGTCGAATTCAAAAATTGGAAGCACGGGAGTGTTTGGGCGAAACATCTTCTGGAGGCCTGGAATAGGAGAAGCTGCTGAGAGTGCTGCGCACTCCAGAGGATTTTTCCAAGGTGGAGGTTCATATTCGCAGTTCTCTGGTGGAACTGAGGTGACAAAAACAGGGGAGCGATACGGCTGTGAAGTCCCAGAGAAGATAGTTGATAGCTGCGCACTGCAGTATAGCGGCAGATGGGTAGGGTTCGAAGTGTTCCCACTCCCGGCAACAACTATCGAAGCGGAGACCTATCCTTTACCGACCGA
>JAGRAT010000363.1 GCA_020434495.1 Bdellovibrionales bacterium
TATCTCACCAAGCCGATTTTGCGACTTGCTACAAAGGCGGTGCCATCCCTTTCAGACACCGAACAACAGGCCTTAGAGGCTGGTGATATTTGGTTTGATGCTATGTTGTTTTCTGGTTCACCAGACTGGCAAAAGCTGCTTGATACGCCGCCGCCCAAACTCTCAGAACGAGAACAGAACTTTCTCGACGGTCCGGTAGAAGAGCTCTGCCAGATGGTAGACGAGTGGGAGATCAATCGAGAATTAAAAGATCTTCCTCCTGAAGTTTGGAAATTTATTCGCAATAAAGGATTCTTTGGGATGATTATCCCTGAGAAGTATGGCGGTCTCGACTTCTCAGCCTACGCGAACTCTCAAGTGGTTCACAAGATAGCGAGCCGATCTGTAGTTGCAGCTGTTACAGTCATGGTTCCGAATTCCCTTGGACCTGGAGAACTACTGGTTCTCTTTGGAACTGAAGCGCAACAAGAGTATTGGCTACCCCGGCTTGCAAGCGGTGAAGAGATTCCCTGCTTCGGACTTACGAGTCCGGAAGCTGGCTCTGATGCAGCTTCAATGGAAGATCACGGTGTCGTGTGTATCAAGAAAATCAAAGGGAAAGAGGTCACCGGGATACGGCTAAACTGGCATAAGCGCTATATCACCTTGGGTCCAGTCGCAACCGTTCAAGGATTAGCGTTTACGCTCTCAGACCCCGAACACATCCTTGGAGAGGAAGAAGATTTAGGTATTACCGTGGCGCTGGTGCCGACTGATCTTGAGGGGATAGAGATCGGTCGTCGACATCTTCCTTCGGGGCAGATGTTTCAAAATGGGCCAAATTGGGGAAGAGATGTCTTTATCCCGCTTGACTATGTTATTGGGGGGAAAAAACAGATTGGAAACGGCTGGAAGATGCTGATGACAGCCCTTGGAGCCGGTAGAGGTATTTCTCTCCCTTCACTTTCTGCTGCCGGAACGGCTTATGCAGCCAGGACAACCGGAGCCTACTCGCGTATTCGGGAGCAATTTGGCATTCCGATCGGGAAGTTCGAGGGTATTCAGGTAAGGCTCGGCCGACTAGGAGCAAATGCCTATCTGCTAGAAGCAGCACGACGTCTCACCTGTGCTGGGTTAGATAAAGGAAAAAACCTCTCTGTCATCTCAGCCATTATGAAGACTCATGCAACATACCGCATGCGAGATTCGATCATTGATGCAATGGATGTTCACGCCGGGAAAACTGTTGTTGAAGGCCCGTCGAATTATCTCAGTCATTTCTATCGCAGCCTCCCGGTCGGGATTACCGTCGAGGGAGCAAATATACTTACCCGTAATTTGATTATCTTTGGTCAGGGAGCGATACGATGCCACCCCTGGATCTTAAAAGAGATGCTTGCACTAAAGGAACGTGATGACTCAAAAGCGTTGCGGGAGTTCGATAAAGCATTTTGGGGGCATGCCTATCACGCGACTTGCGTAACTTTTCAGGCGTGGATCCGCTCGTGGAGTGGAGCACTCATCGCATCGGCTCCTCCGGTTTCAAAGAAAGTCAAATCCTACTACAAGAAATTAAGTCGCTACGCGGCATGCTTTGCGCTTCTGTCGGAGGTTGCGCTTCTCACTCTCGGGGGAGGGCTTAAAAAGAAAGAAATGATTTCCGGGAGACTAGGTGATATTCTTTCCGAACTCTACCTTCTCTCTGCAGTGTTAAAACGGTGGCATGACGACGGCGAGAAGAAAGAAGATCTGCCCCTCGTTCGCTACTGCTTGTTCGATGGATTTACTCGAATTGAAGAGCGAATAGCTGCCATCCTTCGGAATCTTCCAAACAGGCCCGCCGCCTGGCTCGCTCAACTGATCTGCCAACCGCTTGGCGCCAGTCACTACGGTCCTTCAGATGAAACCGTAAGGCAATGTGCTGAGATTCTTCTCAAACCTTCTGAACTTAGAGAACGGCTTACTGCGGGTCTCCATCTCGGGGAGCCGGGTGATGCCGTTTACGATCTCGAGCGGGCGTTTCATCTGGTAACTGAGACAGAAAATCTAAAAGAGAAACTAAAAAGCGCCGGATTAAACGACAGAGATGAGGCCCTGCAAAAGGGAGTTCTGACAAAGAAAGAAGCTGAAACGCTTGAAGAAACAGAGCAACTTGTTCTCAAAGTCATCGCTGTTGATCACTTCTCGCCAAAGGAGATGAACTCGGAACTCAAGGAGGCAGCATGATTTTTTTGGAGAACCACAAATGACAGAGAGACCTGTATATATAGTAGATGGAACGCGAACTCCATTTTTAAAAGCTCGGGGAGAACCCGGTCCATATACTCCTGTTGACCTTGCTGTACAGTGCGGAAGGCCGCTCCTGCTCAGACAGCCTTTCGGCGCGGAAGAGGTCGATTATGTCATTCTCGGTTGTGTAAATGTCCCTTCGGAGGAGATGAATCCAGCACGTTTGGCTGCTCTTCGGTTAGGTATGGGCGCTGATATGACAGCATTTACGGTTCAGATCAATTGTGGCTCGGGCATGCAATCGATTGATACGGCGTATAAGTATATAAGCCTTGGTGATGCAGACCTTATCTTGGCAGGGGGAAGTGAGGCGCTTAGTCATGCTCCGCTCCTGTTTCGCCAGGAGGCCGTTGAGTGGTTTTCAAGTCTCTCAAAGGCTGACTCTATACTTGAAAAAGTGAAAACGGCTGCATCTGTAAATCCCAATTTTTTCTCTCCGGTTATTGGACTAAAACGCGGACTGACCGATCCGATAGTCGACATGAATATGGGAGAGACAGCTGAAAAGTTGGCCTTCCTTTTCGAGGTATCTCGAGAAGAGGCCGATCAGTATGCCGTTACAAGCCATATGCGATTGCATCGAGCAACAGAGGAAGGTTTCCTTGAAGGAGAGCTCGAACCTCTTTTTACCGATGAAGGTAAAGTTTACGATCGGGATAATGGCGTTCGACCGGAGAGTTCGGTTGAAAAGCTTGCGGAACTTAAGCCATCATTTGAACCACCTTACGGAAAAGTCACCGCTGGAAACAGCTCCCAAATAACGGATGGCGCCTCTTGGGTGATCCTCGCATCAGAAGATGCTGTGGAACGCTACGACCTAACACCAAAAGCAAAAATTCGAGACAGTGCATGGGCTGCACTTGACCCCGCGATTATGGGGCTTGGTCCTGTGCTCTCTGTCACACCGCTTTTAGATAATAATGATCTCGCCCTAGACGATATCGACCTCTGGGAGATTAACGAAGCGTTCGCCGCTCAGGTTCTCGCTTGTTTAAAAGCTTGGGATAGCGAGGAGTTCTGTAACGAAGTACTCGGTCGCAAGGAACGGCTGGGAAAGCTTGATCATGCGCGACTCAATGTGGATGGCGGAGCTATCTCGCTTGGACATCCGGTTGGAACGAGCGGAAACCGTATCGTACTTCACCTAGCGAATGTTCTCAGTCGGCAGGAAAAGAAATTAGGTATTGCAACCGAGTGTATCGGCGGCGGTCAAGGTGGGGCCATGTTGCTAGAAAGGGTTTAAAGATGGGAGACACAAGTATTTTACAACAACTTGAACAACAGTCATTGAAGAATCGCCGTGAAGGTTTAAATGCGAATGGCAAGAAGCATTGGAAGTCAGAGCGTACAGTGAATGGAAAGAGTGTAGGACGAGGCTCGCGCCGTCTGAGATCGTGACGA
>JAGRAT010000364.1 GCA_020434495.1 Bdellovibrionales bacterium
CGGCATAAACCTATTAAAGGTGTGAAGCGATATGTTCCTACTTATTCTTCGCTCTTCACTTCTCGGTTCAGGAAAAACCTCTGCTCGTCCACCCACTATTGGGGCATTTACCCGCTCACTCTGAAAATTATATGCACCAAAAGCTCCATCATCTGCTTGCTGATCTTGCTGCAAGTGGTCCCAGCGGGTCACAAGCACTCGCCCAAAGCTATCAACTATCGGATGAAAATCTCCAGATGGAGAGTGGTCTAAGTGCTCGAGGGCGCCGGTAGAGGGAGTGAGTTTCCAGAGGCCGGTATTGGTTGGAGTTGACTCATACTCATCAAGCTGAGGATAAAGATGAGTTGCTCCTCCAACTGGCCGGTCGCTAACAAAGAGTATTGTATCATCAGGTGCGTAGGTTCCCATGACATTGTTGTACTGGGCAGGCTGTCTGGGGACTTTCGTTATGACAGGTGTTTCGTCTTTCCGAAGACCAGTTACCTCGTAAAGCTGGAAGCGATAGTCGTTGTACTTAAATTGCTCCGGAGCTCCAACTACCATACTAAAGAGCACCTTTTCACCACTCCAGTGCACTGAAGGATCCCTTACCGCAATGGCGTTCTCTCCTTGCCTGCCAGCTTCACCAAACCCCGCTGTTTCGGTGAGATTTTTTAACGAGCCGTCCACATAACGAATCCAGAGATCGCCACCGCGGGGTGCTGCATACATCGTCCCCCTGTGATTCCCGAAGGTAGAGACGATATTTGCGAAATCATCAGCCTTGGGAACCTGGGTAACAAAAACAATTGGATTTGATTGAGCAGCGAGAAAAAACGGAAAGAGAATAAGGAGGTTTAGGAAAGCAACGAAAAGAATGAGCCGACCCTGACACAGGGGACGTTTAGGAGCTATGACCCAGGGATATATGCCCATATTTCTCTTATTCATCTCCTAGTATATCGGCAAGTTCAAGGGGAACCTCCTTACTTTTTAACTATCCGGAATCACCAAATTTTTAGGAATTTATGCGCTAATTTCGTACCCATTCTCAATAACCCTTTTTAATGGCGGTTTTCCAATTTCAGGTGTGGGGGAAAACCAAAGAACATTGTTGGATTGAGTAGAAGAGTTGCAGTCACGTTACTTCGTTGTTGCAGTAGCCGTCCACTATACCAACAGCGAAGTAACAGTGCTGGTAAATGTTTTAAAGTGTAAGACATTTCAACTATGTCTGAATGCCACCTCTCGATTTTGAGTGGCAACACATTCTGCCCGGATTTCAGGATCACTCGCTTGCTAGAGATCTCTGCGTTCCTCTGCGCTAGAATTAATTCTAGAACAAAACGTAGAGAACCTAGAGCTCACGGAGTAACATTCGGTTAATCCATAAAAATTGGATACCCTTCTTAGCCTCCATTCAGCAACGTGATTCACGGTCAGAATACTATTGGTTCTGTTCACATCTCGCTTTCCCTTGAAACCGAAGTGTCTAAGAGATGCTGAAACTTTCAAGCTCGTCCTGAACGTTTCAGCATCTCTTACCTCAGCTCGCCACGTTGGCAAGTTTGAGGCCCCAAATCTGGGGAACATTCAGTCCTTTTCAGGGAGAATAAGATGCCTCCTTTTTTCTTGGCGCTGGTGGTGGGTCTCATCGCTGGTGTCAATCCGCACATTTTGCTCGCCGTCACGAAGCAGTCCAAGCGGTACTTTACTGGCTGGGCGCGTCGCTCGGCCATCATCACCCTGGTGTTCTGGCCCATCTTCTACTTCGGCATGCCGGCCTTCGTCGGCCCGCTCGGGGGGTGGAGCTGGATCATCATGGTGCCGCTTGCGATCAACCTGCTCATCTCGGTGCCCATCCGCGGGGAACGCACTGACGTCGGCAAGTTCAGCTTGACCGTTGGCATCGTCATGGCGGTGCTTCTCCTCTTCTTCGCCATCGGCTCCATGGGTATCACCCGCTGGGAGTCCCAGAAGGCGATGATCGGCGAGGTCACTGTCCGCGAGGACATCGAGGAACACTGGAAGCCCGTTGAACTGGATCACATGATCCAGGTGCAACACGAACAGGCCCGGTTCCGAGTCGATCAGGCGTTCGGTTCTGCAGGTGAAGCGATCGGGTCGAAGTTCCACGTCGGCGAACTCCACATCCAGAAGGTGGGGGGTGAACTGGTGTGGGTCGGCGCCCTCGAGTACAACGGCTTCTTCCGCTGGCTGGATGACGAGCTCATTCCGGGCTACGTCATGATCTCGGCCGAGGATCGGAACAAGGATCCGAAGTTGGTGCTCGAAGTGGACGGCAAGGCCCTTGGGCTGCGCTACTCACCTTCGGCCTTCTTCGGGGACGAGCTGAACCGCTACCTCTACTTCAAGAAGGGGTATCAGGATGTTCAGCTGGTGGACTACACCCTGGAGATCGATGAAGGAGGTCACCCCTTCTACGTCATCACCATGGTCAAGCCCACCAAGTTCTGGACCTGCACCGACGTGGTTGGCCTCTTGATCGTCGATCCGCAGACTGGTGAAGTCACCGAGTTCTCGAAGGAGAACTTCGGCGAAGTTCCAGCCTGGGTCGACCGCATCATGCCCGAAGACCTCACCGCCCAGTACATCAACTGGTGGGGTGAGTACGTCGACGGTTGGTTGAACTCGTGGACCTCGCAGCAAGGCGTCGTGCAGTGCACCTCTTGGAACAACGACTACTTGAAGGTCGTTTGGGGTAGTGACGGTCAGGCCTACTGGTTCACCGGCATCACCTCGAGCAGTTCCAAGGACGGTGCGTTGGTCGGCTACATGCTCGTCAACACCCGTACCGGTGAGGCGTTCCGCTACAAGGCTCAAGGTCACAACGAAGCCAAGGTCATCTCGGTGATCAACGGTTCTGTGGGGTACAGGAATTGGCACGCGACGCGTCCCATCTTGTACAACCTTCACGGCCGACTCGCCTGGGTTGCTCCGGTTGTCGATGTGAACCACGCCTACAAGGGCATGGCGATCGTCGACACCTCGGATACCCAGGTCGCCTTCGGTGAAGACAAGCTCCATGCCGTACGCGCCTTCGACAATCAGGTGTTCGCCTCCAACGGCAACTCCCTGAACCTCAGCGAAGATTCTTCCTTCAAGAAGATCCAAGCGAGAGTCAAGCGCGCTCAGGTCTGGAACGACAGCGGCGAATCCACACTTCGATTCACCATCGAAGCTGAGGAGTACGCTGGTATGGTCTTCTCTGCCGGACTCTCTGCTGGAAATGGAGTCCCACTGGTTCGAGATGGAGATTCCGTCAACATCCAGTTCCGGGACGTCCAGGAAGGCACCGTGCCCGTCACCCGACTGAGCTTCGTCGAGAATCCGATCATCGTCGCGCCGCTGAAGCCCGAAGAAGATCGCTGATCTCGACAGATCCGCGGAGGTAGAGCAACAGAGGTTGGGATTCCCTGAACGTGCAAGGTCACCCCTTCACGTTCTGGCGTCCCTAAAAAGACGGTTCCATCCCAGCACTGTTGCTCTCCTTTTTGGTGAGCTATTTTCTAACAGCTCGATTTTTTTGATATTAATTGTGAGATTAGCTTCGCCAAAACAAGTATACTCCTTCGGATGCGTTGCTAGCTTATACCGAAGGCAACTGAAGTTGCCGGGAGGTCCCCCGGAGGGACAACAAATACTGCCCGTAGAATCAGCCGAAAGC
>JAGRAT010000365.1:0-1559 GCA_020434495.1 Bdellovibrionales bacterium
CCGAAGTATCCCTACCGCAAGGCGGAAGATTTCTATCCATCATTTTCAACTAAGAGCATTGTATACGAAGATGATCATTTTGCTGTGGTATTTAAACCTATCGGACTTCCGACCCATCCAAACAAGGAACAAACAGCACACTCTTTACGAACCTACCTTGAACGTTACTATCGGAGAAGGGTTCACCTCCCATCGCGATTAGATACCGCAACTTGCGGTCTCGTCCCTGTGAGTATCCATGGAATGATGCATCAACAATTGCAGCGGCTCTTTGAACGGCGATTAGTCGAAAAATGCTATCTTTGCGGAGTAGACTCTCCTCCCCCTGCAGATCACTTCTGCGTTGATGCTCCAATACGTCGGAGCGCTATCCATGCAGTACTGCGAGAAGTCGGGGAACCGGGAGGAGATCCAGCCGAAACACACTTCGAATTTCTCAACGCGGTAGAAGGACGCTCGGGGACCACATACTACCTCCATGCCTATCCTGTCACTGGCCGAACCCACCAAATTCGTGTGCATTTGGCCTCATTTGTCGGCCCAATTAGAGGAGACCGATTCTACGGAGGCCCTCCGGCAGAAGAGCTTCACCTTATGTGCTCAAAATTATCGCTCTTCCATCCGGTACTCAAAAAACAGATTACGGTAGTGGCACCTCGCAGACTTCTCCCAGAATGGGCAAAAGCTGCGGAGATTGTCGCCAGCTAAGAGCCGTGCTAGGTTCTAACGCGTTCAAATTAACGGGGAGAGCATCGATGTCTACCGAACAAAAAGACCTTATCGTTTTGGGATCCGGACCCGGGGGATATGTTGCCGCGATTCGTGCTGCACAACTCGGACGAAATGTTTCAATTATCGAGAAAGAGGATCTCGGTGGCGTCTGTCTCAACTGGGGGTGCATTCCTTCCAAGAGCTTGTTGAGAGCTGCGCAACTTTATCACGACATGGAACGAGCAAATGAGTTCGGCTTCTCCACATCTGATATCAAAATCGATTTTCCACAGGTTATAAATCGCTCTCGCGAAGTCGCTGGCAAATTATCAAACGGCGTCAGCTACCTCATGAAAAAGAACAAGGTAGAAGTCATCAAAGGGACCGGCACTCTCGACAGTGGAAACCGCTTACACGTACGAGATAGCAACGGAAGAACGACAACCTACTCATACAAAGACATTATCATTGCCACTGGAGCTCGTGCGCGAAACATTCCTGGTGTAGAGCCGGACGGTGAAGTGCTCCATACCTACCGAACCGCCCTGGAATACCGTAGACAGCCGCAAAAGCTGCTCGTTATCGGCGCTGGTGCCATCGGGATGGAATTCGCTTATTTCTTTTCAACTCTTGGAACGCAGGTCACTGTGGTGGAGATGCTGCCTCAGATCCTTCCTGTTGAAGATCATGAGGTCTCGAAAAATCTTGAAAGGATATTCGTGAAGAAAGGAATGGTTATTAAAACCGGCTCTTCAGTTGAGGACTTAAAAGTTTCCGGGAAAACCCTCACTGCGACTATCCGCACCGGCGAATCTACCGAGAAATGGAGCGGCGACTGTGGATTGATG
>JAGRAT010000365.1:1578-3667 GCA_020434495.1 Bdellovibrionales bacterium
ATTCCAAATACTGATGGAATCGGCCTCGAAAAAGTCGGCATTGCACCTGAGCGTGGGTTCATCATGGTAGATGAATTTATGCAGACGAACATTCCAAATCACTTTGCAATTGGAGATATAGTTCCTGGCCCTCAACTCGCGCACAAAGCGAGTCACGAAGGAATCATTGCGGCAGAAGCAGCCTGTGGCAAGGCGCATCACGGAATGGACTATAGCAACATTCCAAGCTGCACCTACTGCCAGCCTCAAGTGGCATCAATCGGCCTCACCGAACAAGCATGCAAAGAGCGCGGAATTGAGTACAGAATCGGCAAAGTTCCATTCTCCGCAATCGGGAAAGCCATCGCCATCGGCGAACCAGAAGGAATGATTAAGGTTATCATCGACAAGGAGATTGGGGAGGTTCTCGGCGTCCATATCCTCCACAGTGAAGCAACCGAGCTCATCGCAGAAGCCGCCATCATTCGATCTCATGAAGGAATTGCGGCGAGCGTAAAGGAGACCATACATCCACACCCGACCTTATCAGAGTCAGTGATGGAGGCGATGGCAGCAGCAATCGGTGAGCCGATAAACTTCTAACATCGAAAGGGCCACTTGCACCCTATTTCAATTCAAAATCTCGGGATTATCGATTACCGAGAAGCTCTAAAATTGCAGGAAGAGAAGTGCAAACACGTCATTAGCGGAGACTGCCCACAAACACTTATTCTTTGTGAGCATCCTCCGGTTATCACCCATGGGAAAGGTGCGGATCATACCAGCCTCCTGTCAGACTCAAAGGTGCTCAAAGATAATGGGCTTGAGGTAGTTAAAGTCGGTCGTGGTGGCGATTTTACTTATCATGGGCCTGGACAACTGATAGCGTATCCAATTATCGACCTCCGCACCAAGAAGCGAGATGTCGGTTGGTATATGCGAGGCCTTGAGGAATGCGTTATCCGACTTCTTGAAGTATACGGAATCCCCGCATTCCGAATTAGTGGAAGAACTGGTGTCTTTGTAGATCCGAAACCGGACTCGAGCGCAGAGTTTGCGAAGATATGCTCACTTGGAGTCAGACTTTCGCGTTGGTGCTCTTACCATGGACTGGCACTTTACCTAACCGATCAATCTGCTGGATTCCAACACCTCTATCCCTGCGGATACACTGATACTACAACGGTCTCCATGGAACAGCACGGGGCATCAGTCGCTCGAGAGCGCCTGGAAATGGAATTTGTAAAGATATTTTGTGAGGTTTTTGGTTTTTTTGTCGCCTAACGTAAGATGTGAGGAGCGAAGAAGAGAAGACTTCTCAAATGAAGAGCTTCTCGGTAAGTTCAGGTCTGCCAATTTAGGCAGAAGATGATAAGGAGGATTTTCTATGGCGCGTGAGACGACTGCAGGAAGAGCTACTTCTAAAAAGTCTCGGGCTACGAAGTCTCGGGCTAAAAAGTCTCAGGCCGCTGCCAGTTCAAAACACTCCAATTCAAAAGGAGCCGCTTCTTCGAAAAAACGGAACCAAACCTCCGCGAAGTCTTCTCCCACCAAAACACCAAAAACCGCAAATCCATCTCGCAAGCAAGATCTCTCTCAAAGCCACAGTTCCAAAAAGAAAAAATCTGCTGCAAAGAAAAAGAATTCATCTTCAAAATCGAGAAGTAGCGCCGCCAGCCCATCAAAAGAAGCACGGACAATGTCTTCCAGTGGACTATCGGCTCGCAAACAGTCAGCTACTCGACCAACCCCTACCCGTCCAACTACGTCTTCTCTCAAGTCACGCTCTTCTAAAAAGTCAGCCTCAAACTCTGCTAAAATTGCAAAAGGCGCCAAAAGCACAAAAAGCCTTACCAAGGAGACATTAGTTCACGCTTACCACGAGATGGTTCGGTCTCGACTTGTCGATGAAAAAATTATCGTTCTTTACAAACAGAACAAGTGTCACTTTCAGATTGGTTGCGCAGGACACGAGGCCGTCCAAGTTGCTACCGCTCAAGTTTTTAAAGCCGGAAAGGATTGGTTCTATCCTTACTATAGAGATATGGCACTGTGTGCAGCTCTTGGCATGTCCAATGCTGAGTTCATGCTGAACGCCCTAAATAAAGAT
>JAGRAT010000366.1:0-3345 GCA_020434495.1 Bdellovibrionales bacterium
CTCCGGCTCCGCCAAAACCCAACTGATTCGCCGCAAGCGTTCCTATGATCTGATTGTTCTCAGCTTCTGCGCCTTTGAATATCTTTTCGTTCAAAAGAATTTCATGTGTTTCCTCCCTAAAGCTCAGTAACCGCTCGAGATCCGCGCTGGAGACTTCCACTACGGCTCCATGGGAATATGGGAGATCCCTCTTCGAGCGCTTGAATTGAGCAATAGCGTCCTTATTCTCTATCAATTCCGCATCCGCACCCTTAGCGATAATGACGATCTCCTGCTTTGCTTTAGGAGCACGAAGCAGTACTGAAAGATCCCGCTGAAGGGATGGAGATAGCGCCGGGGCTGCAAATACTGTCGACACCAAAAGAAGATTTGAAACAAAGAATAAAAGCGGACACCATTTCGACCGATTTGTCATAGAACCTCCCACACACCCTCTGGTCACCACACACCATAACTGAGGGATTTTCTTGGGGTGGCCGCCTTATCGAGCAATTCGTCAGGCGACATTTATCACCACCACTCTCTGTATCGGGGTTGACGCAGCTAATGCTCCAACTGCGCTGAAGTTTTAGGGGTATTTCTTAGAACACTCCTCTGGGAGGCGCCTATAGTGTGGCCGCAAGATTTGACAGGAAATCTCCTTGAGGGGAATCAATTGGATACTGATCCCGGTACCTCTGGAGGGTTGCGCGAATTTCCTGGAGAAGATTTTCATCAGCTCTCCATCGACCAAGCTTCCTCGCGTAGCGATCAAGCTGCTGATCGTCCAACTCTCCCGCCTCCAGCCGTGTACCCAAAGCTTGTAGTCCGGCATGGACGGCCTTTGCAACTCTCCCATTACTGTCGTTTAGACCACCATTCTCACCGTAAAAGCTCTCAAGGCTTAGCCATATATCTTCGCGATCCGTAAGTGGAATATATGAACTATTCGCCACTCGCTCGATGAGCACAGCCGCTTCCATCGTTTCGTATCGCAGTTCACTCGGTGCGGATTTCATGCCTTTTAATAGTGACATGCCGACCGAGGCGAGTGCCGCACTTTTTGTGTGAGCATCGAACTCACCGGAAAGCCCGTTCAGCAACAGGTCATACCCCCTATTCAGTAGCTCTCCATGATCTCGAGACGAATCAGCAGCAATTCGGAAGAAATCCAAATGTGCACCAAGATCCGGATATTGAAAACTTAACTCTGTCACCTGTTCTTCGGATACGAGCGAATCAAGCTGTTCGACAATTGTCTTAGAAGCCGTTGCTGACTTTAACGCTGAGATGACAAACAGGGATACTCGCTCCAATGCAACTGGAATATCGGAATCTTGAGCTACTCGAAGCTCCTCAAATCGAAACTGTAGCTCATCTTCATGCTGGCCCAACTGTTCATACAGATCAGCGATCTGCCCTACCACTTCAAGCTTCTCCAAAGCATTGAAATCATCCCACGCTCCAGTAATCTCTTCCCAACGGTACAGAAGCGCTTCTAGCTGAATGTTGGGTGAATTCAGATTTTCATTTTCCAAGAGAGAACTTCGGACAGGAGGGAACTGCCGAGGCTCCCCGCTACGCACCTCCAGTTCTCGAACCTCTTGTTCTCTCTCTGTTGCATGCGCACTGTTGGGTGAAGGTATCACTGGGGAGGGTGGAGCATCAGATTCAAAAACGCGAGTGAACGCATAGGCAGCAAGCACAAATCCGAGTGCCGCCATCCCCGTACGTTGGTATTTTGCAGAAGATCGATCCCCACTTTGAGGACCTTTCTCCAATTGCTCGCGTTGGGAATCTGATGCTCTCATAACTATAATCTCACTTCAGAGGTGTTCCTTTATTCTGTTGGGAGGGAGTTCTCTTCTTTTCGGCAGGCCCCATCACACTCATAATCGATCGAGGCGACGGTAAGCTTCATGGTGCATCCCTTCTGTTTTGTCCAAGAGGTAGAAACAGCATCTACCGGACCATTCACAGTAACAGAGTCATCGTCAAGCTCACATGACCGCTCCCTGTTGCACGCATTCTCGTCACAGTGGCAAACATTCTTCGATTCAAGATACTCAGTTGCAGCTTTCTCTAGAGCATCCGCGCCTCTTTGCCCGAGGCCAGCAGTTGCAAAGTCTTTTGGCGTTCGGCTCGGCTTTGGTTCGCCACAAATTCTCGGTCGCTGACACCGAGCAGGGGTGCGGACGAACCTGCGGCTAGTTGGATCCCACTCAAGCTTGCAAGTAACTTTCCTTTCATCTCCGTCTCCCTCATATTTTTTACATACCCATTTCTTTGCAGAACTACCTGGTGTGTCCTCCCAACCGACTTCAACATCAGGACATTCATACTCCTTAAGCTCTGGAACGTTCGCTATTAGCTCAAAAGGAAGATTCTCTGTATACGTCTGCTCTCCTTCCGGACAGGCTTCACATTGAGGTGCTGGCACCTGTGCTTGAACAAAACCAAAAAAAACGCCATAAGCGATAACGGCGACAATACTGCTTAAGAGTTTGCTCGCTACATGATTCGTGAACTTCATTTGAAACTCCTCCTGAAGTTTGTTTTGCAATAGACAGCGAAAAAGTAGCTCTGCAGATATTCTTAGCCAACGTCGCTTGATCGACGATCTAACGGATCGGCACAAATACGGTATACAATCTAGAGATTGTTCAGAATCAGGTAGCGGAGGACGAATGCTCTCAAAAAAACTTTCGGATCATGCTCGATTTCGTAGTGTTTTTTTTATGAAAACATCCGGCGCAGCAATCAGTGGATCAGGAAGGTGCCATTTTCCAAATGGGGACACACAAAAGAAGCCAACTTACTCTGGCCTCCTACTCTGGTCCTTGGCAACTTTGTTAAGCGCCACTAGTGTTGAGAAATTTCTACCGCTTCCACGGTCTCAATTTTAAAACCCATACTCGCTCAGAAACGAGCGAGCCCTTGCGATTGTGAGGTCTGACCAATACATTTTGGCCACTGAATTTGGTTTGCTGTGTTCGCTACATCCAGTTGTCCCACTGACGCTAGAGGCCACTCCTATGATAGTCCAATTTTCTCCGTCAAAGTGAAGAAGTGGACCGCCGGAATCTCCGGAACAGATCTGTCCGAAAATTGGATGCTTCTTGAGCGTAGATATAAAAATCTCATCGCGCCTTTTGCTCGATATCCTGTTTACGGAGACATTGAGTTCAAATGGGGAAAATTCGTCTTCAGGGAGACCATAGCCAGCGAAAATTACTTTATCACCTTCGCCAAAGGTATCTCCATTCGTTTCCAACGAAAGAGTGAGAGTATCTAAATCCCCATCTAAAAAAATGAGTGCGATATCGAGCGCTCGGGCGGGTGGAGGAGGCACATTAAAATTATCAG
>JAGRAT010000366.1:3368-3665 GCA_020434495.1 Bdellovibrionales bacterium
ATGAGCCTGACGTGAGACTCAGTTTCTTACCAGGCCGCTTCCACTTTCGACAGTTACATCCAGACAGCCTAGCACTCCCATCGAGAATTCAAGCGCACAGTGGGCAGCGGTTAGTATGACATTCGGTGCAATAACGGTTCCTGAGCAATACTGTTTTCCCTCGTGCAAGAGAGGAACAATCGGAGAGTCTCCACGCGAGCAACCCGCTCCGTTTAAGATTCGATTTGATTGGCCGGTCGATTCCGATGTCGGCGCTATTTGGTCGAGGATGCTGCAAGCATCTTGCGCGTCAGATGC
>JAGRAT010000367.1 GCA_020434495.1 Bdellovibrionales bacterium
CTTTGAATTCCCGTGACTTCTAGCTAACTCCTGTAAAACATTGAGCACTTCTACATCGTAGCCATGGTCGACATGCTTCATTGCAAGACCCTCCATTACTCAGCCAAACCAGATCACCTAGCCAAACCAATCGGATTGCAAAACGAAACTCGAACCCTGCTTTGAACCGGGAATAGCTGAGGCGAAAGGAAGAGCAGCTGAGGTTCCAGCGAGGCGGGCCCCAAGACGAGGTGGGGGGAGGAGAAATCGGTAGTGAAGGAATAGTAATCAATTTCTTCATTCTCGGTCATCTTTTAGATGCCAGTAGTATAATCGCAGCTTCCGAAAAATTTCGGTAGGGTAATTTTCACCGACTTAAAGCTCATGGGAATCTTACCAAAACCTCACAGTGATGGTCTTTTCGGTGAGTTCATGCAAAAACAAGATGGGTTTGTGCAGATTTCCATAAACCGCAGAAATTGTAAGTGCGGAACAAAGAAGAGAAGCTATTTTTAAGAATTCCCTGAGAAAGTTTTACGTCTGAAATTCGACGGTAAGTCCGTAAGATATGAGTATCAAAACATTGCCCCTAACAATTGTCGGAGCTGCAGAGAACAACCTGAAGGATGTATCCCTTGAGCTTGAACACGACACCTACACTGTAGTTACCGGGCTTTCCGGATCGGGAAAATCCTCTCTCGCTTTCTCTACCGTGTATGCGGAGGGACAACGACGGTACATCGAAACGTTTTCTCCTTACACCCGCCAGTTTCTCGATCGCCTAAAGAAGCCCAATGTTCTCTCGGTCGAAAACGTACGCCCTGCTATCGCCATTCAACAAAAAACGCGTGTTGTGAGCTCTCGCTCCACTGTTGGTTCTATGACAAACGCAAACGATCTCTTGAAGATCCTCTATGCGAACCTCGCAGAACCACACTCCCCCACGACTGGAGAGAAACTCGTTTCTTTTAGCTCCAGCGATATCGTTGACGCCCTTATCCTCTGGGAACAAAAAGCTCCTCAAGGATTAACCGGATTAGTCGCGGCACCATTACAGTTACCGTCAACGAAGAAGGGGAGGACTCAGGAGCTTGCCCGACTTTCCCTACTCGGTTTCAGTCGATGCTTCGATACATGCTCTCGCTCTATCAAGAAAATTGAAACTCTCTCACCGGGCGACATCTCTGGAGACGAGCTACTGCTCGTTTTGACGCGTTTTCAGACCGGAAAAATTAAGGCGAAAGAACTTCGAGAATCGGTTACTCAAGCTTACGAACTTTCACGGGGAAAAGCTGCCGTGATCTTTCCGGATGTTGACAAGAACGTGCTCACAAGTCTTCCGAGAATCGACGGAGAAATGGCTCGCTTTTCTGAGACTTATCAAACTGCTGATGCACATTCCGAACAACTCCCATTTGAAATTCCGAAAAGAAGAGCGCCTTTATTCGATCCGAATAGCAATATTGGTGCATGTCCAAAATGCACTGGCTTCGGATATGTCTTGGAACTCGATGAGAAAAAATTAGTCCCTAATGACTCCCTCTCCCTACAACAGGGGGCAATTCATCCGTGGCGAACTTCATCGGATGCAAACCTCGAGAAAAAGCTCTTCCGATTCTGCGAGGCTCACAAAATATCACTCGATCAACCTTGGCGCGCTCTCTCTCCAATGAAGCGAGAGCTCATAATGGAACATAAGGAGCGAGGATACACTGGGCTCATTCCCTGGTTTCGGTGGCTAGAGCGAAAGAGCTATAAAATGCACGTTCGCGTATTCCTTTCTCGCTATCGATCCCAGTTCCTCTGTGAACTCTGCGCAGGGGGGCGCTTAAAGCCAGAGGCTCTCTGCTTTAAAATTGCCGGGAAGAATCTCCATGATATCTGGAACACTCCAGTTCAAGAGGTTCTCGATTGGTCAGAGGATCTCTTGCAGAAGCTAGACGGCTCCCCTCACCAGTCACGAGATCTACGAGAAGTCGCTGAACGATTAAAGGGAAGGCTCCTGTACCTTCGCGACCTCGGCCTCCCGTACATCACCCTCGGTCGCCCTTCCCGAACCTTATCAGGTGGAGAAACACAACGAGTAAACCTCACTACGGCTCTCGGGAGCGAGCTCGTATCGACCCATTTTGTTCTCGACGAACCGTCAGTGGGCCTTCATCCACGTGATACTGAACGGCTCATGAAATCCATGCGAGAGCTTCAACAAAAAGGAAACTCCGTCCTCGTAGTGGAGCACGATACGGACTGTATCGCCGCAGCTGATCGGATAGTCGAACTTGGTCCCAAGGCTGGGAATGAAGGAGGCAAAATAGTATTCAACGGTCCTATTTCAGAGTGGGGCGGGATCGAGGACCGCGCAGAGTTACCGAAACCAAGAACGCTTCCAAAAGAATTCCCTAAACTCCTCACACTATCTGGAGCCTCCTCCCGAAACTTGAAAGACATTTCGGTATCTCTCCCAATCGGATTTTTCTCCGTAATAACTGGAGTTTCCGGATCGGGAAAGAGCACTCTCGTAACTGAGGAGCTTTTGCCCGCTTGGGAAGAGTTCACTCAACGTGGCACTACTAACAGATGTTCTGGATTTGAGAACTTTAAGCAGGTCTTGCTAGTCGATCAGAGCAGTTTAACGAAAAGTCCACGGGCAAACATCGCAACATACACTGGCGTGTGGGATGCCTTTCGCACTGCGCTCTCTTCCACAGAGTCCGCAGAAAAGCGTTCGCTCACGAAGTCTTCCTTTTCCTTCAACGTAGAAGGTGGGCGATGCCCAGTGTGCAAGGGAGCTGGCTATTTAAAAGAGGATATGCAGTTCCTCAGTGACGTATATGTTCAGTGTGAGGAATGCCTTGGACATCGTTTTCAACCGAAGGTCCTTGAAGTAACCTACGAAGAGAAAAACGTCTCGGATTGGTTGAACTGCTCAATTTCAGAGCTCCCTTCTCTTCTGCCCGATCAACGAACAATATCCAGAGTGGCAGAGTATCTAACAATTCTCGGACTAGGACACTTGCGACTTGGCCACCCACTCAGCGAGCTTTCTGGTGGAGAAGCCCAACGGTTGAAACTCGTCCCATTTTTGGAGAAGGCGGACCGTGGAGAATCACTCCTCATATTCGATGAGCCAACCACCGGACTTCATCTTCATGACGTTCGAAAACTGATCGCTCTTTTGCGAGATCTCACTGTACGAGGACATACCGTTCTCTGCATCGAGCACAATCAGGAGCTAATTCTCGGTGCGGATCACATCATAGATCTCGGACCTGAGGGGGGAGATCTTGGAGGCCAAGTTCTCCTCGCCGGCCCTCCTGATGCATTTTTAACGAACACAGAGAGCCCCTCGTATACTGCACAGTTCTTAAAGGACTATGTAGTTGCGGCGAAGGAAGGGCAAAGACTGCGAGCACCTCAAAAGAAAGAGAGCACCTCAATCGGGCTTCAACCCCTTCTCATTCGGGGCGCTCGCGAACACAATTTAAAGAACATCAATGTAGAACTTCCTCATAATGAGGTTATCGCTATCACGGGAGTTTCTGGATCAGGAAAATCGACTCTCGCAAAGGATATCATATATGCAGAAGGCCAGCGGAGATATCTCGATTGTCTCTCGCCCTATGCACGTCAATTCATCCGAGAACTCACGAAGCCCGATGTTGATGAAATAAAAAATATTCGTCCG
>JAGRAT010000368.1 GCA_020434495.1 Bdellovibrionales bacterium
CTTGTAATTGAAAACTGGAATATTCATTTGCGCCGGGTATAACCAGGAGTGAGTTGAACGTCTGCTAATTATGGGGTCCCTGGCTCCCTTTACCTGATGACTTTTAGTAATGTAAGGGGGCGATTCGGATACCTTATGGATAGTCAGACCCTTTTAGCTCTACTTGGCCGCCTCCACCCAGCCGCAGTGCATCTTCCAATTGCTTGTATTCTTCTTGCGCTATTCGCAGAGGGATACACCATCCTCCGCGGACAGAAGCATCGATTGAGCTCCTTCACTGTTCCGCTTCTTATTGTCGGGGGATTCTCCGGAGCTATCGCGGCTCTCTTCGGGTACTTTAATAAGACCGATCAGCGTTTCTATGGAGAGGCCGCGCACCTTCTTTTTCAACATCAGCTCCTCAGCCTTGTAGCGCTCGCTTTGATGCTTGTTGCTGCGCTCTTCGCAATCCGGTGTGTTTCCGAGTACTCCCATCGAACACTGCTTTGGACGACGCGCGGAGCAATCCTTTTCGCTCTTGCTGTTGTTACTGGAGGGGCTCACCAAGGAGCATTGCTTGTACACGGGTCAGACTACTTTACCTCTGTATTCGAGCGGTCAGATAGGGTCCTTGCATCACTTCACCTCCCCCCTGAGTTTTCTGATGATCAGCTAGCAAAGATGCCGGCAGCGGTCTTGGAGCCGGTGGATTTTGCCGACCACATCGAACCGATCTTTGAGAAGAAATGTGCGCGTTGTCATTTGGATGGAAAGAAAAAAGGTGCATTCCAGATGGATACTCGCGAACTTCTCCTTAAAGGGGGAGAAAGCGGAGCTGTAGTGATTCCGGGAGAGAGTCGTGGCAGCTACCTTGTTCAGCTTGTTGCTGGGCTGGAGCCGGACAAGATTATGCCGGAGAAAGGAGATCTTTTATCCGAGCACGAGATAGCGCTCGTTCGTGGTTGGATTGATCAAGGGATGAAGTGGGATTCCACCGCTGTAAGCGATGCGGAACCTGCTCAAAAACAAGCTGCTTCTTCCTCGAGTATCGCGCTTAGAATGGTAAGGCCACCAACTTGTAAGAAGTGTGGCGAGAAGTCGAATGCAGTAGATGTGTTTCTTGCAGGATACTTTGAGCAACTTAAGGTAAAGCCGCCTCGTATAGTCTCTGATGATCGTTACATTCGAAGGCTCTATATCGACGTTCTTGGGCGATTGCCTACGGTTGAGGAACACAACTCTGCACATTCCCTGCTTCGAGCGAAGTCCCCACAAGCGCTTGTTGAGGCGCTACTTGAGCGAGAGGATGAGTATGCTGGAGCCTGGCTTGGCTACTGGAATGATCTGTTGCGCAATGACTATAGTGGGCCGGGATTTGTCCAGAAGAATAAAGATCGAAAACGGAAAGAGATTACCGGATGGTTGAAGCGTGCTCTTGAGAAGAATATGCCGTACGACTCTATGGTTCGGCACCTCATCTCACCGAGTAAGCGATCGGAAGGGTTTATTCGAGGAATCCTCTGGCCAGGAGTGGTGAATCCAAATGAACGACCAGAGATGCAGGCAGCACAGAATGTGGGGCAGATTTTCCTTGGAGTAAATCTCAAATGCGCTTCTTGTCACGACAGCTTTACGAGTGATTGGAAGCTGCAAGATTCTTATTCTTTGGCGAGCGTATTCTCAAAGAAACCCCTTGAAGTATTTGAGTGCGATAAGGCAACTGGAGAGCTCGCGCATGCTCGATTCCTCTTTTCGGAAGTTGATTATGTTGAAAGTGAAGAGACGGTTCGTACAAGGCTTGAACAGTTAGCAAAAAGTCTTACAACTCCAGAGAACGGGCGCTTTGCCCGTACCTTCGTAAATCGTATGTGGGCAAGACTCTTTGGCCGAGGATTCCAAGAACCGCTTGACGAGCCAGCAGAAGATTCTTGGAACGAAGAGCTCCATAACTGGCTTGCCGTTGAATTTGTGCAAGGCGGCTATGACATGAAACAGTTCCTGAAGCTCGTTCTTTCCAGTGAAGCGTATCGCTACAAAAGTGTGCCGATGAAGGAAAATTCGCTTCTCCCTTCTGAGGACCGCTTCGTTTTTACCGGACCGTTCTTCCGCCCTCTTCCCGGAGAAGCGGTTTTTGATACCTTCAACGCATTCTTTGAGATTGCAGGTCCTTTGACTCCAACGGACCTTTCAAGGCACGGAGCTGGATTAGAAGAGAAGCCTAAAGTTATTCGAGTTAATGCAGGAGAGAGTGTTCGGTTTGAAGTTCCCGAAGATGGGGCTGGGGGACTCTTTTTGAACTTGAGAATCCCAATTAAGCGAAAACGGAAAATGGAAAACTTTCCTGAAAGTACGCTTAAGGTTTCGGGTAAAGGAGTCTCCAACGGAATTCTTGAATACTACCGGGATGACGATCTCGATGAGCGCTTTGTCGAGTCGAAAACGGGGGATGTGGCATATGCATACGGAACGGGGATGATTAGACTTTCAACCCGAACCCTTGGAGGCCAGACCATTGAGTTCTTACAGGAAGGGAAAGCGCCACTGGACATAGTCGTATACAGCGGTGTTTCAATTCGCTCCTCATTGCGGGAGCATAATGACCTGCTCGCTTCTTTCGGACGACCGAAACGGGTGAATGTTACCTCCCGCAGAGATTCACTGTTTAGCAGCCCACGGATTCTTGAACTTGCAACGAATGTAAAGTGGGATGCTATGCTTCGATTTATCGGGGAGCAGCTGCGCAGGAATCCGAATCGGCTAGAGATCCTTGCTCAGTTTCTCGGTAGGAAGCTTACGGAAGGGGAGCGAAACGTCTTTGAACGACGCTTGGAGGAGGCTCCCTCAGACCTCATGTGGGTAATTGCTACATCACCTGAATTCGTAGTGATCTCATAACCTGTTGAAAAGAACCGAAGAATATCGGTGTCAGGACTAGGATAAACCCCTGTTTTCCAATATTTCCCAATAATTGGCCATTTTTTGTGCTACCCGTTATGAGAGATCCCTTATAACCAAGATATAGTCTGGGACTCGAGATGGCTCGAGTCGGTTATTGTTACTAGGTTCCTTAATTGGAAAGGAATAGTCATGATTAAGAAAATAAAGAAAACCTACAAGGCCATGGGTCAGTACATGGGTGCTGCATTTGCTGCTCCGAGTAAAATCCAAGGTCTTTCAATGTGCTTTCTTGCTGGACTTGGAATTATCCTCGTCGGAACGCAAGATGCATCTTTCGCGACAACCTCGCGTTACAACATTAACTATAACGACCAACGAATCGACACCGTTATTAACGCTATCTTCACATATCTCGAAGGTAGTTTCGGTGCTCTTGTCATGGTTGCTGCTGGAATCGGCGCTATCGTGAGCTCGGCATTCGGTCAGTACCGGGCGGCTCTTGGCCTTCTCGTAGTAGCGATTGGAGCATTCGTTCTTCGTTCGCTCGTTGGTACATTCTTCAACGACAAAGGTATCGCTTAATAGGCGATTCGAAGTCGAAAAGGAACTGCCGTGGAAACGCGGCAGACCAACAAAACAAAAAGGGAGCTTCGGCTCCCTTTTTTTATTCGGAGACTTGCAAAAGACTACTATAGCAGTTCTCAAAAGAAATTGCCGCGAAGCGGTGATAACTTTCGAGAAGCGCTCTAGAGGCTCCCTGAAACTCTCAGAGAATCGCA
>JAGRAT010000036.1 GCA_020434495.1 Bdellovibrionales bacterium
CCTTGAAATCGATCAAGCGTCTCTGATTCCAGGGACAGACACCCTTCGTCTCTTTGGGATCATCCTCCCCGTTTCTCCTCGCTGGCGGAGGGAATTCACCTCTAACGAGCAAAGCCTCACCGAGATGCAAGAGGATGCCCGTGCAATGATCAATAGAAGGCTACCGGGATTCTATGATAGAGACTTCGCCTCCTTCCAGAAAGTATGGAGGGAACAGGATGAGCGGCTGCTCTATCGCACTACTCAGCTTGAGCTCCGGTCGAGTTTTCAATCTCTCCTTGCCGGAGAGATTTCTCCTACCCAACTGCTGCAAGACGGCGACCTTAAGGGAAAGCTCATGACAGCTCTTCCTCGACATTCAATTCACACTTTATCTCGCAGCGGGCTGTTTCATTCTCTAGGGAGTGGAGAGACGACAGAATTGGATATGAAACAAGCCGCTGAGATTGCCCTACGTCATCTTCCGGGGGAGTCTCGATTGCATGAAGATATCCGAGAAATTAGCGAGTGGAAAAAATTGGTCCTTACCAAACTTCGAGATCCCAAGGACACGAACAAGCTCCTTCAGGATTGGATTCACCTGCTATTAGAAGACCCTACCGCAGACTCAGTGATGCCTCGCTAATTGAATACTCCGTTCCTGACCTGTCCGGGCAGAAGCCGAGTCGATCATCAATCCAGCACCGAGAAGCTTTAAGAGCCAGATGCGAGTCTTTTCCCCTGGTGCTCGCCCGATAGCACTCGAGGAGAAAGTCACGCTCAAGCTCTGACCCAGAGATATCCGCTGCACTTGCAAAATGAACCAACCGGTGAGAACTCTCTCTCTCTGAAATTTCGCAGATAGACTTTACCTTCTTGTCCTGCATGAGCGCGAAGCTACGGTTTTCCGAGGCTAGAAGCGTTGAACTCGCGTAGAAATGCCGTCGAGAAACTACGAGATGTTCAATAAGCGCGGGCCGGACGGATGCTCGATCTTCGTCAGATTGGAGTTCGCGAAATCTTTTTCCATCCCCAAAGAGAAACTCTGCGCTGTCAGCCCTCCTCAGTCCAACGAGCTTTTCAGTAAGCTCCACCCCCTCTTTTAAGAGTTCAAGCGGAAGATGCCTTGTGGCCTGGACATATTGATCGGCCTGCCGTTGGTCACTTTGTTGAACCACCTTCCGCCCACGAGCTCGAAGCCCAAGAATTTGGCGACGCCTATCTGAGGGATCTCGATGTTTGCTCACGTATCCATCAGCGACCAGCGATGTCACAGCTTGCGAAACGGTATTCAGCGGAGAAGAAAGGGCCTCTGACAGCGAAGAAAGAGTGGAACTCGCCGTACCTTGCTCAAGCTCCTTAAGGATATACCACTTTAATTGATTGAGCCCTTTTACCCTGTGAAGATTTGAAGAAAGAGTGCCCTTGCTCCGAGTAAGACCTTCTACGAATGCCCTTAGTGGGTGTAGACCAACTCGAATGTCGAGGGGGCGAGCTCCCATTGCATCGCAGACGAGAGCAAAAAACCTTAACAGCTTTTGCTGCTCCTCCTCGGAGAGGCGATCATACATTTTCTCAATTCGAGCATTCGATCGCTCGTTCATCAATCGAAGCAGCTCCACCCCATGAGTTGTCAGGCTTAGTCGGCGCCTCCGTCTGTCAAATTCAGATTCTGATTGAACAACGAGATCTGCCATTTCCAGAGACTTCAGAAGTCTGGAGACCTCGGTCTTACTAAGCCCTGATTCGGCCGCAAAATCGGTTGCTCGGAGTTCTGGGTCGCCAGCAATGTCAATCAACAGGTGGTTGGCGGCGATGGAGAGCTCTGTCCCAAACGCCCGATTTACATAGTCATGTTGTATCGCAAAGCTTCTTCCGCAGTTGTGAAAAGTGCACCAAAGCTCACTTCGCTCTGCCAATTCATGCGCCGTCATGCGAATCCCTTAGTTTAGTTCCATTCTCGAGGCTATTTATATCAGTTCCATACTATTATTATTCTTTTTTGTTACTATTTAGCATCCTAACTTTTGTAACTAACTGATATTAAGCTATTTATTAGCTTTAAGAATCTCAATACAATTTTGCCTAAGATTTAGTCTCATATTAGAACTATTTATACGGTACTTGTCCTATGGTTGGACGAGAACGTTTTTCCGAATCGAATCGACCCTATAAGTCGAGACGATCAACCTCTCACAGAGAGAAGTTACAGATGAACCTGCACGCACAGAAGCAGCACGCGAACCTGGACCACCTGACCTTCGTCCGCGGAGCAACTCCGAAGACGACGATCGAGGTGACCGGCTACGCCCCGACCGACGGCCTCCCGCTCGGTTTCAAGGTGATCGACAACGCGACCGGCAATGTGGTCTGCGAGGTCAAGATCCAGGACGGCCCCCGGAACGACGAGAATGGCGTGAACGGGCTGGTCGCGGAGGAGATCGGAGCAATCCTGGTCGCCCTCCTCGAGCCCGCCACCGCCGCTTTCGGAGGTTCCGCCAACCTGCTCGGTCTCGCTGGCGCCTACCAGGCCCTCGGCGCGTCGGTGCAGCGGACGGAAGCACGGATCGCGAAGGGCATCGAGGGCACGCGCAAGCAGTGACCTTCGACGGTGTTACGTGAAAACGAGAACTCGGCTCACGTAACGGAGACTCTGCACTACTTCGGTATTGCAGAGTCTCCCTAGACCGCCCCTTTTGCGCTTCATACTGTGAACTTCGATATCGGTTTTTCCATAAGGTCAGGATGAGTACCCCACCATTTCCCCTTGGGCTCGACTATCGAGTAGCCACTCCACCTGAAAACTAACGAGGCGCAACAATGCCACGATGGCCGTCACCTCCCCCTAATTGCGAGCAAACTCTAAAACTTTGCAGATACCTCAGTACCCGTGCGGCTCAAATGTCACCCGCACCTGCCGAAAATCAGCAGCAACAGTAGCTGGCGGAGGCGGAAGAGGGTTTGCCTTCTGGACGGCTCTCAAGACACTGCTATCGTAATTGGGGTCTCCCGAAGCTGAGCAGAGGGTGATGTTGCTAATTTGCCCTGCTTCAGAAAGATTAAAACAAACACTCGCTCTTAACGGAGCGGTTGGGTCATGCCAGCGCCAGCCACGTTTCACCTCACTTTCCAACACTTCCTGATATCTGAAGAACTCAGGTGGCTTCTGCTCCCCTCCGCCGAATCCTCGACCGCCGCGCCCCGTTGACCCATACCCTTCACCTCCAGCATCAGTAGATTCGCCGGTATACTTCTTTACCGCTCTCTCCAACGCCTTATTGATATCATCAAGAGTTTGCTTTTTCGGTTGTGGCTTTGGGGTAGCTTTTGGCTGCGGCTTCGGGGTTGCCTTTGGTTGTGGTTTCGGTGTCGCTTTGGGCTGAGGCGTTGCTTTTGGTGTGGGATTCGGCGTCGCTTTGGGAGTCGGTTTCGGTGTCGGATTTGGAGTAGGCTTCGCTTCTTCTTTAGGAATGACGACCTCGGCATCCTCCTCGGGCTTTGGCTCTTCTTTGACTGGCTGCTCCTTTGGCTGCTCCTTCTGAGCAGGAGTTGGAATGCTATTCTTCTTTGAATCTTCCGGCGCCTGGGCTATACCCCCAAGCTTCTCCCCACTTTCGATAGACACCGAGTAGACAATAGGCGCTCCGAAATTCGCAAAACCTCCAGACACAAGCGAGAGCAGTAGGAAAAGACCTACATGCCCGAAACCTGAAAAAATAACCCCGATGAAATACTCTCTTCCGTCACTCACCGATAAACGCTCATTTCCCCAACTTCTTCCTATCGCCCTTATCCTTATCTCCACCAGAGGTGGAAGGATCAGAGACTAGGCCAATCTGCGTAATTCCGCCCTTATGGAGTTGACCCATTACTTGCATAACGGTCCCATAGTCGAGGTCAGTATCCCCCTGAATGTAGATTTTCTGGTCCAATCCTCCCTTCGCAGTCATAACGGCCTTCACCTTTTCGGCCAATTGCTCCATCTGAAGCTCATTTCCCTTACCGAGGTAAATCTTCCCCGCAGCATCGATTGACAACACCACCTGCTCAGAGTCCCCCTGAAGAGGAGCAGTGGTAGCCTTCGGCAAGTTAACTTCTACCCCTTGCTGAAGCATTGGGGCTGTCACCATGAAAATAATAAGGAGTACCAACATCACATCAACCAACGGAGTAACGTTGATATTCGCGACGGGCCCATCCATCCCAGAACTCGACATTGCCATGAGGACTACCTCTTAATAGTGATCGTTATTGTTCACTCACCTTACACTGCTCACGCCACACTGCGAGTGCTCGTTACCCATCAACAAGCTCTATTCGCGCAACGGTAAGAAACTCTTCTTCAAACCGGTTCATACTCTCTCGAGCATGTCGAAGCGCTACTGCGAAATAGTTATACGCAATCGCGGCTGGAATAGCGGCAGCAAGTCCAATTGCTGTCGCCACAAGCGCCTCAGATATCCCCGGTGCAACCGCCTGAATCGTCGTTAATTGAGCGGTGCCAAGTCCGTGGAACGCATTAAGAATCCCCCAAACGGTTCCGAAGAGACCGATAAAGGGAGCCGAACTCGCCGTTGTAGCGAGGAAGGTCACCCCCTTCTCAAGACGATGACTCTGTTCAAGCTCGGCTCGCTCTAGGGAGCGTTTTACCGTTTCCAGATCTGAGGCTTCAACTCTTCGGCCATTCGATTTGAGCTCTTGCAGCAAATGGGTTAACTCCCGGTACCCCGAGCTGAACAGCGCCGCCACATATCCGGCAGATAACCGCCGAGAAGAATCATCGGCTCGAGAAAGATTCCTCGTCTCCCAGAACACGGCCTGGAACTCCTCTGACTGCTTTGCTGCCTTACGAAACTGCAACACCTTGGCAATGGTAATCGCCCAACTCAACAACGATTGAAATATGAGGATAAAAAGTACGGCTTTCACCACCGGGCCAGAGCCCGTGATCATTTCAAATACCCCACCCTGGAGCAGTCCTGCTTCGGTTTCCATCCGGATCTTTTCCCTTTTGAGATGCAGTTAATTTTCAGTAACCCAGAATAACCATAGGAACACCTGATTCGCCATAGTTGGAAGCAGTGGTTGCCTTCCAAAACAGAGTCGATACTATATGGGCGCGTAAAAATACCAGCTTTTTAGCCCATCCGTTAGCCCAACGGGAACACGTCCCCCACGGAAGGCCGTAAAGAAGAACGGCATTGCTGCGGGGAAACTGAGATGGGAAGCGCGATAACTGGCTAACTAATAGAGTGAGGCGAATATGAAAATTGGGATAAACGGATTTGGTCGGATAGGTCGAAACGTATTTCGGCACTATGTGATGAATCGCTCTAGCTATCCGAACCTTGAGATAGTGGCCATCAATGATCTTACCAGCGCAGAAACCCTCGCTCACCTTCTTCAATACGACTCAGTTCACGGAAAACTCCCCGAAAAGGTCACCTATCAGGATAATGCCCTCTCTGTAGCCGGAGTCCAGGTAAAGGTGACCGCAGAAAAAGACCCGAGCGCACTGCCATGGAAAGAGATGGGAGTCGATATGGTTTTCGAATGTACCGGAATCTTCACCAAACGAGAAGGCGCGGCGAAGCACCTTGCAGCAGGAGCCAAGCGCGTACTTATCTCTGCACCTTCCCCAGATCCGGACCTCACAATGGCGTACGGAGTCAACTCGGACGCCTACAATCCGGCTGAACACGAAATCCTTAGCTGTGCCTCATGTACGACCAACTGCTTGGCACCGGTTGCGAAGGTGCTCGATGAGCACTTCGGCATCGTACGTGGAACAATGACCACGATTCATTCTTACACCAACGATCAACGAATTCTTGACCTTCCTCACAAGGATCTGCGACGGGCTCGGGCAGCAGCGCTCTCCCTCATCCCGACTTCAACGGGAGCCGCGAAAGCAGTTGGATTGGTTCTTCCACACCTGAAAGGGAAAATTGACGGGTTCGCCGTTCGCGTTCCAACACCAGATGCTTCTCTGGTTGATTTTGTGGCTGAAGTGAAAAAGGGAACAACCGTTGACGAGGTCAATAAAGCGCTGAAGGCTGCCTCTGAATCCGGTCCTCTCAAGGGAATCCTTGGATATTCAGATGAGCCACTGGTGAGCGTTGACTACATCGGAGACATCCATTCCTCTACGGTAGATGCGCTTTCAACAATGGTTATCGAAGATACCTTGGTAAAAGTTGTCGCTTGGTATGATAACGAAATGGGCTTCTCGGTTCGAATGCTGAATGTTTCGAATTTGATTGTTGATAAGGGCTAGGAAGGGTCATGAGCCAACCGTTTTATCTCATCGCAAACTGGAAGATGCACTTTCTAGAGAGTGAGGCAAAGGCGCTGTATGGTGCCTTTGTCGAGTTTGCGGAAATGGATGCGGCGGTAAAAGTTTGGGTGGCAGCACCGGCAGTGCACCTTCCAATCCTCCAGCAGGTACGCTCAGGAAAAGTTCCCTACGGTGCTCAGAACGTACACTTTGAGCTTTCCGGAGCGTACACCGGGGAGATCTCTGTTCCTATGGTAAGGGACTGTGGGGGAACATTTTCCCTTGTCGGCCATTCAGAGAGGAGAATCCTCTTCCATGAATCAGAGGAGCTCCTTGGAAAGAGAGCAGAGGGCGCTCTTCGGCAAGGCCTGAACATTGTGTACTGCGTTGGAGAAACCCTTGACCAACGGGAATCCCATCAGACGATGTCGGTATTAGAAAATCAATTCGCGACCATCTCTGAACTTGTAGGCAGCTACAACAACGGAGAGCTCCTCATCGCCTACGAACCTGTTTGGGCTATCGGGACCGGACGAGTTGCATCAACGGACGAGATCGCTGAGGCGCATCTTCACCTGAAGACTCTCGCTGCGCAGGCTGGAAATCCCATGCTCCCAGTCCTCTACGGGGGAAGCGTAAAACCCCAGAATATCGAAGAGATCGCGACTCTTGATGACGTTGATGGCGCCCTGGTTGGCGGAGCATCGCTAGATTCGGACTCATTCCGGTCTCTATACCAAAAATCAGCTGCGGCTCTAAACCGGTAGTAACGCTCTTCGCCCGATCTGGAACAACGGACCTTCGTGAAGACACACGAGTTCCCGAAGTTACGGCGCAGCTATTCATTTCTATAAATCTCTTTTCCATATACATACCCCAATGAGTTTCAAAATTTACAAGGAAGCGGACGAGCCTAAAATCGAGCAATCGGCCCACTCGACTGATTCATCAGCTCTCCCTCTGTTCCAACTGCGTACACCCCTTGTCGAACAAGGAAGAGTCGGTCAACACGAGGATCGTGACGGTAAGGAATCTTGTAAGTGAAGTACCCGTTCCAGAAATGAACTGGAAGTCTCTTCATCGTACGGTAAAAGTCGTAGCGCTTAACGTATACCCGGTTATCCGACGAGAACGCCTTGATAGTAAGCACCTTCCCTTTCACATCTACGATTCCTCGGATTTCAAACTTACGAGCTTTTCCACCGTTGGGGCCTTCAAGCACCGCATAGTTTGGAGCTTCTGGTTCGGCACCGAGGTACCACTCGAGTCTCTCAGTATCATCCCCAACAAGAGTCCCGTTTAGGTCAACTTGAAGTGGAGCTTCACGCCAACGATTCTCATCTGGAACCCAAAAGTGCTGTGCGAGGACCTCAAGGATGTTCATCTTCGGGTTGTAGGGCTTTTGAATTCTCGCCTTTTCGCGTGCGGCAAAGGAGTCGCGAAGAATTGGTGAAAGCGAGACTTCCTGCCAACGCTTCCGAATAAGTCTATCGACACTTTCCTTCTCAAAAGTCTGAGAAACAACAGCATCTCGAAAATCGGCGAAGCGTAGGGCTTCTTCAGGTCCGAGGACTCCGTTTTCAGGACCAACTCTAAGAATTCGAAGAGCTTCAAGATAGCTGAGGAGTTCGTATCGGCTCTGAGTCTTGTCCTGTGGAATCTCGACCATCAATTGACGAGAAGCGGCGGTCACTTGGTCCACAAGTGCAACCACTGCTGGAGCAGTCAGGTGTTCCCATGAGATAGGTCCTTCTCGAGGAATAAGAGCCTGCTCTTCTTGCGGAGCTGAAGCCTCCTGCCCACATGGAACGCACTCAGCACTAGCAATCTGCTGCTGGATTGGTGAACGTCCTTGTTCGATGGCCTCCTGTTCTGCCTTAACAAGAGCGAGCTCTCTATCCACATCTTGAACGGTTTCAAATCGACGCTTTGGGGTAGCAGAGGTATCGGCTACTGGAAGAGCTGCGATATCTTGTGCTATCTCCTTTTGGCCCTCTGCGACCTTCTCTTCCTCTAAAGTGAGAAGACTATCAATCTCTGGAGATGGCGAGGGAGTAGCAAGAACAACAACGGTCTCGCCTTGGTCTTCTCCTCCACCACCAAGATTCAAAAGCTCAGGGAGAAAAAAGAAGGCGAGGATAACGAGCCCAACGACAGCACCGCCAACGAGGTTACTCTTTCGTACTGCGTCTCGATTTTTACTTTTTAAAAGGGAAGCCATAAGCCGGTCCTCTTCCGTGTTGTTTCTAAAACGTGAAACAACCTAAACTCGAAAACCGTACTTACAAGGCCCGTGGGGGCAAAAAAACTGAACGTTTTATATGTTATGCCACTTCCATACTGTAGGTGACTTTCGTATGGAGAAAGTTTACAAGCCCAACTTAACCACTGGAAATCACGATAAAAATCTCATTTATTCCGGTAGAATGACAATTTTAAGCAAAGCTCTGTCATCCCCTGTCATAACGGAATTAGGTGGTCGGGGAATAGTTAAGGAGATGCGCGTGGAAGATTCTACCCACAAGAAAAGGTCAAGTATCGCTCAATGTTTAGCCTTAGCATTCTTTGTCGGGCTCTTCCTCTCTTCCAAGATAATAATGTAAGGAAGGCCGGAACTATCCTCGCCTGTTGCTACTCCAATCCTGAGGCCCAGAGCTCCTTGGCATCACCGTGAATTCTCGCTCCAACTTTTTGGATAACTTGTGCCGCAAGAAAGTTTGCACCTCTCGCTGCATGCTTTGGTTCAACTTCGGTTAGGATACCGTAGATCATCCCGGCAGCAAACGCGTCACCCGCTCCGGTGAGATCCGCCGGTTCAATAGGAAACGCCGGAAC
Organism: Bdellovibrionales bacterium; assembly: GCA_020434495.1. GTDB lineage: Bacteria > Bdellovibrionota_C > UBA2361 > UBA2361 > RFPC01 > RFPC01. The sequence continues at coordinate 9,092 of JAGRAT010000036.1, forward strand.
GTGCCCAGCATGTCCACCATACTGAACGAAACATCCCTCACCCCCCAATGTGACGGCTACTCCAGGGAGTCGGTGCTTCAAAGTATTAAAGGCATCATGACCGCTCCCTACTCTGGCGAGAGCTTTTGCTTCCTCTTCATTTGCAAAAACGAGGTCAGCTGCAAATACCGCCTTTTCGACCGCGTCTCGAAACTCGTTCACAATCCAGGCATCGGAGAGAGTCACAGCAATCTTCGTCTGATGTCTCTTCGCAAGATCGATAGCATAGTTAATTGCTGCCTGTCCCTTGTCAGGATTACAGAAGAGATATCCTTCTATGAAAATCCACCTTGATTGCCGAACAACCTCCTCCTCCACCTCTTCCGGTCCGAATGTTCCAGAGATTCCAAGCGATGTGCGCATAGTCCGCTCGGCATCGGGGGTAATGAGGATAAGAGAGGTCCCAGAAGTTTGACCAACGTGTAGTGGATTTGGAAGCTGGACCTGAAGTCCCTCAAATTCAGACTTGTAGTGCAGTCCGTAGTTATCATCAGAAAGTCTACAAGAGAATGCGGTCTTGGCACCGAGCTGAGCCACCAATACAGTACTGTTGGCAACGGAACCGCCACTTACGAGCTTCCGATCTCGATCAGAGAACGACTCAAGAAGTGCCTTCTGTTCAGCTTCATCAAGAAGAGCCATCGTTCCTTTGTCATAACCAAGCTTCGCGAATTCCTGCTCCGACACCTCAACGAGTACATCGACTATTCCATTTCCGAGGCCATACAGATCAATTGATTTCATAAGTGCTCCCCTTCCTTTCCGGGGAGACACTTATACCAATCCTCGCCGAACAAAAAAAGCGCGTGGGGAGCGAAGCGCCGACGAAGGGACGAGCTCCCCTCCCGTGAGAAGATACAGAAAAGAAAGGAAGAGTTCGTTAGGAGCAGCCTTCTCCAGAAATCGAGAGCCGTATCGTTACACCATCACAAAATCGCTCCCAGGTGATGTACTGATCTCCCTGGCAATGATTCAACTGCATATAGGCCATAGAATCCTCGTTAGCAGCACAGGTCTTATCAAAAGCCACTTGAAATTTCGCGCTACGGGGAACTCGATACCCAGGTAGGAGTTGTGACGCGACCGCATCCTGAATTGGTCCCTGGGCAGTCTGAGAGACCAGCGCAAAAGAAGGAGGAAGGTTATCTGGATCAACAATCCCCGCCTCAAAGGCTGTCTGGGCATCGTGCATCCCTGTTTCTGCGACGGCATATGCGGCTGAAGCTTTGTAGTACACATAGCTCGTTAACGACAAGCTCGCGAGAATTCCGATAATTCCTATAATCGTTAGGAGTTCAATAAGAGTAAAACCAGCTTCACTACGCATTTCGTTTCTCCAGTTGTAAGAGCCCCTGCTCGTACCGTAATGGGGAGAGAGAGTTCATCCCTCAGATAGGGGAGCAGATTATCAATTCGCCCTTCAGTTCGTTACCCCTTTTTACGTGCTGACGCGAGAAGTTCACCGAAAAACCAATCGGATGCTTTCGCCCACCTCATGTCAGAACTATCGAAAGTAGTCGGAGCTAAGATTGAAAGACTAAACCCCACGAATCACATATCTTTTTTTGGAAAAATTGCGTAGACAAAAATTTTCACCGACTGTCAAACAGTGTCAACCGTAAGGCACGGCATAATAGGGTTATCCAAGCACCGCTAATCGCTCGGAAGAGCCGTTTTGGAGGGAAGACTCCAGTTTTAAAAGGCAATTTTCGGCTGCCTCGTTGTATTTCGTAAGCGGCACATCAAAAAGACCAACCAACCTTTCAACAACCGCATTCACCAAGGCATCGGGACAGCTCGCTCCTGACGTAATAAGAACCTCTACTGGCCGATCGCTAAACTCTGGGAGCCAATTGCTCACCTCAGCCACTTCCCAGGTTTCAAGGTCAAGATGACGGATAGTGGTACGGCTTACGAGTTCCTCGGGTCCCTTCACAAAATAGCTCGGAAAGTGCTCCTGACAGAGTTCGACAAGATGCGAGGTATTCGAAGAGTTATAGCCACCGACAATCAGGGCGATGTCACCTCCCGATTCGATAAGCTCCTTCGTCGCCTCCTGGTTTTCCGAAGTTGCATAGCAAAGGGTGTCTCGAGTATCTGCAAAGTGCTCGGCTATCTTCTCCACTCCATACTTCTCCACCATAGCTGAGCGAAGAATCTGACTGATCTCCCAAGTCTCAGTAGCAAGCATCGTCGTTTGATTGATTACCCCAATTCGAACGAGGTCGCTTTCTGGGGAGAATCCACTAGTGCATCTCCCAGTAAACCGGCGATGAAAAGCTTCCAACGTTTCCTGACCAAGGATGAAGCGCTTCAACCATTTCGCCTCTTCCACATCAGCAACGATAAGACTCGGAGCCTCCATCCCGGCGTGAGAGAATGTCGCTCTCGTTTCCTCGTGTTTGGCCTTCCCATGAATGATGATAGAAAACTTCTTAGAACCAAGCTGCGTTCCCCGCTTCCAGACCTTTTCGACAAATGGGCAGGTAGTATTGTATTTCGAGGTATCAATCCCACGCTCTTGTAGCAAAGAAAACATTTCAAGGGTGGTCCCAAAGGCAGGGATTATGACGATATCGTCTCGAGTGACTTCATCAAGCGGGAATCTTGGCTCACCTAGGGTTGAAAAGAGAAACCGTACCCCCTTCGCTTCGAGATCCCCGTTCACGTGCGGATTATGAATCATCTCTGAGAGGAGGAAGATTCGCTTATCCGGGTTCTCCTCGACAGCACGGTATGCGATTTCAATCGCATTCTCTACACCGAAACAGAATCCAAAATGTCTCGCGAACTTTAGCGTTACAGGACCAAGCTCAAGAACTGTTGGTGTCTTATCCCGTTTTTTTGGATCGAGCTCAGAACGCCGACGTTTAATTTGCGACAAGAGGTCAGACTGATATTTATCTGGAATTTCAAAGGTTCTTGGCATTGCGGAATTCTACCTTTTGCGAAACTCATTGTCGATTTGACGAGCGACGAAGGAGTCTGCTGGGTTAGCGGCAAGAATCTGCACCCCGAGCACCCGAGAATCCCCATACTCGAGCGGTTGCCAGCTCTTGGATACTTGCCCTCGTACCAGAATCCCCTGGTGAGGGGCGTTTTTCGGACAAGGAAAGGAAACAGATTGCTCGCCGCCACTCCCAAGACGAACCGTCTCGGTGCGTTCCGACGGAGAAAACGGATTCTCCATCGTTTGAAGAGACACTTCGATATCCCGTGGCTGGCCATTTCGTAGGTGAAGCTCGGCGTTACGGCTCTCACACCGGGTCCATACTCGAAAATTCTTAGAACTCCACCGAGCAAATTTCATCTGCTCTTCATTTGTACTGTTTGGATTTTCCTCCCAATGGAACAATCCCATCTCCTTCTGTGCGACCATAAGGGGGACAAAGGGGAAGCAAAGAATCAAAAAGAGAGAGAGTATTCGGTACGAATGTGATCGTATGTCCATTGAGCACACAAGTGCTATCAGGAGGGCGACAGTCAGTGTGATTTCAGGAAAGAGATAGTGAGGACCAAAAAAGAGAATTGCGAGGTACGCGACAAGCCCAGACCGGATCGTTCTCTGAAAGGACTCCTCCTCCTTCGGTTGACGATAAAATCTTATAAGAAAAACCGACAAGCAGAGCGCAACTACCCCAAGTAGACCGAGTTCAGCGAGAAGCCCGAGATAAGAGTTGTTCGGGTTATCAGTCCAAAGGCCAAGGGGGATTTCGTAAAAGTAGGCGAAACTCGTCATTTCGTCCCGGAAAAGGAGCGGCCCGACACCGGTCAACGGGTACTGAAAGAAGACGAGAAGGCAGAGATACGAAAAATACAATCGATCCGCGATGAGTGAGGAATCACCGTAATAGAGCGCGTGGAGACTCTCACCGACTCGTTCAAACGTTTTCAAGGGAATTCCTTCATCTTGAAAGGTAAAGTAGAGACCTCCCGTTACGAGCAACACTCCACTAAGAAAAACTATGAATGGAAACCCCAACCGAGAGCCATCGTTCGTTCGGAAGAGTTGAACCAGCTGGAGCACTAGGAAAAGCACAAAAAAAACGAGAAAGGTACGACTTCCCGAGAGCGCTCCTCCACAGAGACTGAGTACCGAAAGAGAAATATAAAGGACTCGCGATACAAGATGATTCGAAGAAACTGTCTTTGCAACGACGAGGGTGAAAAAGAGCGCTGCAAAGACTCCGAAGGCATTTGGATCGGAAAAGAGCCCAACTGGGCGGTCAAGCTCCTGCCAAACAACCGTCTGATTCGGGAGGTCGGAAAAAAGAGGGGCCTCAATATGAAGCACTCGAAGCACGGCCTGAACGCTTGAAAAGAGAAGTGACAACGTGCCACTGACCAAAAAACTTTGCAGTGCTGCCGCTCTACTCTGAGGTCGATGAGCCCAATGGAACATCCATACCCCAAAGAGGAGTAGCAAAGCAGCAAGCCTTACCGACTCAACGCTGCGTGCTCCAAGAATAACCAAGGGTGACTTCGAGACGCGAAAGGCATCTACGATATTTGGATATTCACTGACCCCGAGAACGACACTCCAAAGTGCAACGAGAAGAACGAGCGGAGCTGCAACAATTCGGATTGAGCCTCGATCCACGATCCAGACGACGAAGAGGAGTGCACCGGCTATTGGGAGAAGGAGCGCATGTCCAAAAGCGGGAACAATTGGAATACAGGCGGCTAGGAGCGCAGAGCAGTATTGAGAGGCATTCCAAGAGGATTTCACTCTTCGGTCTCGTCTACGGCATCACTCCAATTGTAGTTGAAGCTCACACTGATTCGAAAATCATCCGCAATATGGGGAGGGACTTCGTGCCGCAGCCAACTTTCAAAGAGGACCAATCCTCCGGCTGTAGGTTTATGGGTGACAAATGTCTGTTGCGATTGTTGCAACTTCTTGCGCTTTGGCGGACATGCCATCTGAAATCCAAGCCGAGGATCTTCGAACTGAAGACCGCTCGCCCCTGGTGGAACTTGCACGTAGTAAGTTCCACTAATAAAGGAGAGCGGGTGGATATGTCCGGTATGAACGCAGCCCGGCCCCATAATATTGAGCCACATGTCTGATATTGAGAGCTCAAGCCCGCTGAGATCGTATCCAAGCTCTTCTGCAAATTCATAGACACATGGGCGTATTCGCTCTTCAAGCGCATGAAAGGTACTACTCATATAATGGAGATCGTTTCTGGAAGCATACGAGGTAAATCCACCAGGATAGTGCCGCTCACTCCATGCCACCCCGTCCTCATCAAAATCTCTTATCTGAAAGGCTTCCTCTTGAAGCTCGGCAAAGAGCTTGGAACGGTTGTTGAGGAGCTTCTTATGATAAATAAGGGTATGAAAAAGAGAATCTATCATGAACTTTTCCCTTTCTTCTTTTTGGTGAGCTCTCCAATTCCTCGTGCTCGCACCTCTTTTTGAGATTGCGAGAGATCGTTCTGGCTATCGGCGACGAAAAGCATAACCTCATCGGCATCAACCACCTCAGGGACGGAATGGGGCGAGGAGGTAAGATCCTGAAGAAGAGATTTCCATCTCTCTTGAAATTCCTTCCCTCGAAATACCCCGAAAGGTCCTAAAAAGCCTCTAAAGCTCCCAGTCTTTTTAGACCCAAGGTAAAGGTCGCTCTCTGTATGTGGAACGGATTGTTCTGCCAATTCATGGGAGCCGTGAAACTGTTGCTTAAAAGAACCGTCGAGAGCCTCGGTGGCGGTGGAGAGAGAAATCACTTTGTTGTTAAACGCCGCAAAGGCGATCAGTATCCACTTTTTTGGGACAATTGAGATCTCAGCAAACAGGAGGCTTCCGCCGATTCCCTCGACAACGCTTCCGTCCTCTCCGACTACTCGCTCATGCTCTTTGAGCTGATGGCGCCAATAAACTTTGGGATGAACGATATCACCCTTCTTCTCAAATCCAAGTGAGTACCCTTCAGCATGATGGCCATCAATATCCAGCTTGGAAATAAAGGTGACCTCTTCCCCTTCCTTGGGAAGTCTTCGGAACTTCACCCACGAGAAGAAAACAAAATCGGTATCAGCAACCGGATCCAACTCAGGAGCATTTGGAACGAGGAGAAAATCCCCAGCGGTTCGAATATTTGCAGCTGTTGGAAAGAGTGAATCTTCCCCTTCGACCTCTTCACCAGAGGAGCTAAACAGCCCCTCCCCTTGAACTCCTCGCCCTTCAAAGAGATTTGAGGCCTTAAAAACAAGGAGGATGGAAACACAGAAGACAATTAAAAAGAGCGCGACAAGGGATACTGCCCGAACAGCGGACTGAGGAGACCACCTCCTCAAAGACTTTTGCTGTTGTGCACTCTCTGCCACGTCTCTTTCGTACCACTCGCCATACAACACTCGGAGCCGTGCACAAAGATATCAGGGATACCAAATCGGGCACGGCGACAAGGGGTTATCTACTAACTGAACCCAAAAGCGATGAAGCGGGACTGCTTAGCTCTCTTCGGTTTCAGCAGAAACTTCAATGTCAGCCACATCATCACCTTCGGCAGAGATACCAAAATCCTCTCCCTCAAGTGCGGCATCTAGCTGTTGCTCCTCAGAGCCAGCATCATCTCCTCTTCGAGAAGCGCCACGCTTTCCTCGACCACGCTTCGGAGCGCCATCATCTTCTACTTTCTTTTCTTTGATTCCAGCAACAGAGATAGCAACCTCAACCGCAACTTCTGCGTGCAATTGAACAGTGGCGGTGTACTCTCCAGGAGCTTTAATGGTGTCGGCTAAGCGCACCTGCTTCTTATCAAAGCTGTATCCCTTCTCGTTGAGCTGCTTCAAGACATCCCGGCTACCAATCGACCCGAACGCCTTTCCTCCAGAACCAACTTTCAATTCGAATGATAGAGACTCCTTCGCGACCTGCTCGCCAAGACCTTGAGCCTCTCCCTTGAGACGGGTTCGCTTTGCCGTGACTCCAGTGAGGATATGGGCGAACTCACGGGCTCGACGAGACCCCACGTCCACCGCTACTCCACGAGGGATCAGATAGTTTCTCGCATATCCACTCTTTACCTGAACGGTATCTCCTACGTATCCGAGGGCAGGAAAATCCTCAACTAATAGCACCTGCATGACTTCACTCCATTAAACATTCCGATTGGAAAAAACACTCCGGCAACAAGACCCAAGACTGCATATAAGGTCCTCACCGCACGGTCTTCAGCTTCCTAGGCGGCTTTTGCCTTACTTGCTGCCTTATTTTGCTCACCAGACATGCGCCCCTTAAACTTCCGGACACTGTCAGCGATACGATGAGTTTGGAACTTCAGAACTGATTCGTTAATTCGAAGGCTCTCGTTAATTCGCGTTCCCAACTCTGCACTATCAGTAGCGTAGTAAAACACAATGTAGTTGCCGTAGTTCTTACGCTTCAACTGATAAGCGAACTCTCTTTTCCCCCAAGAATCTACCACAATATCGATAGCCTTATTCTCAAGGAGAAAATTCTTGAAGTTCTCGGTCTGCTCAGTCACCTGACTGTCAGTGAGAACGGAGTCAAATATTACAATCGTTTCGTAACGTCTCATTCGTATTTCCTCTTTTACAGTAATGGGGCGATTAACAGAGCCACAATTGACATTAATTTGATCAGAATGTTGAGCGCTGGACCGGAAGTATCCTTACATGGATCTCCGACCGTATCACCAACAACGGCAGCCTTGTGAGCGTCAGAACCTTTCTTTTCGCCCTCTACCATTCCCTGCTCAATATACTTCTTCGCATTATCCCAAGCGCCGCCGGCATTTGCCATGAAGAGCGCAAGAACAACGCCTACAACCGTTGCACCGAGAAGCATCCCGGCGAGGCTCGCAGCCCCGAGCACAAACCCAACCACGCACGGGGCGAGTACTGCGATAATCCCAGGGAGCTTCATTTCAGAGAGCGCCGCATCGGTAGAGATCTCCACACAACGAGAAACCTCTGGCTTCGCATCTGGCTTTCCTTCAAGTAGGCCCGGAATCTCACGGAACTGTCTTCGAATCTCGGTCACCATCTTTCCAGCAGCTTTTCCGACAGAGATCATCGTCAACGCAGAAATGATACATGGAAGAGCCGCACCAAGGAGAACTCCAATAACCAGCTGTGGATTAGTAATCGCAAAATCAACCGCAATGTTGTTCTCTTTCAGAGTTTGGGCGAATGCGGCAAACAGCGCCAACGCAGTCAATGCGGCAGAGCCGATTGCAAAACCCTTTCCGATGGCTGCGGTAGTGTTTCCGATGCTATCAAGCTTATCTGTGATAGCTCGAGTTTCCTCGCCAAGTTCTGACATCTCAGAGATACCACCGGCGTTATCAGCAATTGGTCCATATGCATCAACGCTCATGGTGATACCAACGGTTGAGAGCATCGCAACCGCTGCAAGTGCAACACCGTACAAACCACCGCACCAGTTAGCGATAAGGATAGTGAGGGCAATGATAAATAGCGGCCCAGCACAGCTCATAAGACCAACGGACATCCCGGCGATTATGTTCGTTGCAGGACCAGTTTTTGAGGCGTCGGCAATACCAAACACTGGCTTCATCGCGGTGTAGTATTCGGCAGTAAGTCCGATACCAACACCACTGAGGGTCCCAACAACCATGGAGAGCCAAAGGCTAACATCGATCGGGGTGAAGAG
>JAGRAT010000369.1 GCA_020434495.1 Bdellovibrionales bacterium
CCAGCTTTTCGGCTCAGCTTTAAGGAAAGCTTGCTTCACCTGTATGTACTGAGTTCTCTTCGCGAAGGCGGATTGAACACCAATTAGTAGGAGGCAACACGTTGCAATCGCCACAAGTGTCATCAACCGGCTCGTCATTGACCGTTTCATGAGGAATTCTCCTTTAAGGATTCAGTTGACCGATGATCCGCATTCTTGCACTAACCCCCCGTTGTTCCAAGAGCAATTTCAGGAGAGGGCGTTGATTAATATAGTGTCAAAAGTCACCTCAAAAGGGTTTGAAATGGGAATTTCCGCAGTGTAGTGTAGCTGCCAGAACAAAGTATTGAGGTACCGCATGGGAGATCCAGTAGAAAGAGACGATCAAGGTCAAAACGACGAGAATCAGACTTCACCTCGTGGTGGAGCAGCTCGGGTTTCATCTCCCGTCGGTGGCACTTCTGGAATCGATATCAATTACATTACCAATCGGGTAAAGGCAGTGTTGGCGGATCCGAAGGGGGTCTGGGCAGAAATCAAAGAGGAAGCACTATCTCCTCGAGATGTTTACATGAAGTATGTCTTGATTCTTGCTGCCATTCCTCCGCTAGCATCATACCTTGGCCTCGCTATTTTTGGAGTTGAGATCCCTTTTACTGGCGGAACATACAGAGTCCCGATTTTTGGTGGCCTGATAAGTGCAATTATTCAATATGCTGGAAGCTTAGTTACTCTCGGCATCGTCGCCTTCGTTATTCAGAAGCTTGGGCCGACATTTAAGGCCGCTCCATCATTTGATGATGCACTTCGGTTGGTAGCCTTTTCGGCCACCGCAAGTTACGTGGGTGGAATCTTAAGTATTGTTCCACTGCTTGGCCTGCTCGGAATACTTTTTGGCCTTTACTCACTTTATACTTTTTACGTTGGCTTTGGCCCAATGACGAGAGTGCCGGATGAAAAAAGATTGATGTATTTTGGTGCGACCATAGTAACATCGATAATCGCCATGATTATCTTTTCAGTGGTGATTAACGCGCTCTCACCGGTTTCGCTTGCTCCCGATATGAGCGCCCAGGCGACCCGTAGTATCGATGGAAACACCGCTCCGATTGAATTCGGAGGGATTTCCATCGATCCAAAAAAGCTCGAGGAATCGATGAAAAACTTGGAGGCCGTTCTGCCGAAGCAGAATAACTAACAGCGACCCTTGGAAAATCGCTTTCTGATATGCTGCGTTTTTTTGGTTTAAAGAGAAATCGTACTAGAGGCGAAGACGAGAGCCCTACCTCCGAACTTCGTCCGGGCCCAGCGCATGTGGAGGAACGGTCTTCCGAGACACCGACACAGAGCGAAGAGAAGAAGATCGCGCTACAAATGCGTAGCCAACGCACTGAGGCGACTTTACGAACACTTTCCCATTCCAAGTACTATCGAGCGCTTGGCATTCCTCAAGGCGCCTCCCAACAGGTAGTAAAATCTGCTTACCGAAGGCTGGTCAAAGAAAATCATCCCGATCTCGCCAATGGAAATGTTTCCGAGCGAGGAAAGAGATTTCGAGAAATCCAGGTTGCCTACGAAGCACTGGAACGTTCTAAGCTTATATAGAGCGTTCCCAATACATGCTCTGAAATCTGAAGATTATTACTTTAGCAGTTGATAGATATTACTAAACTTATCGCTCCACATGATAGCTAATGCATCGATCGGAGTAGTGGCTCCCGTCTTTCGTAACTCCTCCATGAAGCCCGAGTTCTCACTCATAATTATCCAGTCACAGGATTTAAACCCTTTTTCTGGAAAATCCTTCGAGCTCACTAAAAGGACATCAAGCCCAAAATGCGAGGCGAGAGCTTTAACGACTGGCTTCAGATCGAGATGTTTGTTCGTAATATTCATTGCTATCACTCCGTCCGAAGCGATGAGCTTCATGTAGAGCTCGAAAGCCTCTTTGGTGAGCAGGTGTGTCGGGACAGCGTCCCCACTAAAGGCATCAAGAACAAAAATATCGTATTTTGTTCCGTTAGGAACGTGCTCTAGCGAGAGCCGAGCATCCCCAAGCACAGTATGCACCGCTGCCGGACTCTTCTGGAGAAAGCTAAAATACTCTTCGGCATGCTTTAGCACTAATGGATTAATCTCATAAAAAACTAGCTCATCATTCGGTTGTGTAAGAGATGCTATGGTTCCAGCGCCAAGACCGGTAACGGCGATCTTCCTTCCTGCACCAGCCTTGTGCCTCGCGAACACCATCCCCGAACCAGCCATCGGTCCGTAATAGGCCGTGGGTTGCATCTCTTTTTCTGGATCAAGAAACTGTATGCCGTGAACGATCCGTCCGTGAAGATGGGCACGATACGGTTCATCAGTTTCCTTGGTCTTAAGCTCTAGCAACCTTACGATTCCAAAAAAATTCCTTTCTTGGACAATTGCCCCGGCTTGCGCCTTATACCAATTGATTCCGAGAGCAAACGCCAACAATCCGAGGACGGCTCCGGAGAAAAGATATCGCTTTCCGGAAGCAAGTCGATAGAGAGGCGAAGAGAGGTCGGTGAACAGCGCTGCAACCAAAGCGAGGGCAGTGAGGAAAAGACCAAGATGCAGCTCAGCATAGGTAACGAAAATCCTCGGGGCAATGAGTCCAACGAAGATTCCACCTAACGCTCCACCAAAAGACACCATGAGATAGAAAGTAGTGAGATGACTCGGGTGTGGTTTGGCTCTATAGAGCTCACCATGACACGCCATACATGCGACAAAGAGAGTCAGGAGGGACACAAATATTGCAACGGCAACGTTAGAATCGACTCCAGAGACTTGATTGTCACAGACGACAAAGAGCAAAAGGAGCAATATAGGAAGGTACCATTTTCTCGAGTAGAGCTGATTTCCACTGAATGTAAAAATGAACGAGAGCAAGTAAATCGTTAATGGCGCAATCCAGAGAAAAGGAACCACCGCCAAGTCTTGACATACATGGTTGGTAAGCGCGAGCAACAGAATTGACGGAGCAGCAGCAAGTACGATCCAGAGCACAACAGATCGAACGGAGACCGCCGCCACCTCTTCACCAGTAACTGAAGAAGCTTCTAGCGACAGCTTCGAGCCTCGTTGAGCGATGCCAGCAGCTATCACGAAGGCCGCGAAGAAGAAAAATCCACCACTCCAAACTCGGAGCTGACTATCAACAGTCAAGGCTGGTTCTACAATGATAGGATACGTAAGAAGAGCAGCTAAGGATCCGGCATTTGACAGTGCGTAGAGTGCGTACGGGGATCTCGATGGGAAACGATTGTGAAACCACGCCTGCATCAGCGGACCAGTCGTTGCGAGAATCATATACGGCAGCCCCACAGCGGAGAAAAGAATCAGGAGAATCGCCTCCGTCGGATGGTCTGTGACCGGAATTACCCAGGAAGAGGTATTTGTGGACGGGAGCAAAAAGATGGCAACGAGAACAACTAGGGCATGGAGAAAGGCCTGCGCACCCCGAGGGAGCTTCACCACAAGATAGGCATACGAATATCCGAGCAGAAGCAATGTCTGAAAAAAAAGCATGCATACAGTCCAGACCGAAGGCGTCCCACCAAACCAGGGGAGTATAACCTTGGCGACGATCGGCTGAACCTGAAAGAGGAGAAACGCACCGAGAAAAGTGGCGAGGGTAAATGCGAAC
>JAGRAT010000370.1 GCA_020434495.1 Bdellovibrionales bacterium
CTAAAAAAAAGAAGGTAACAGCATTCTGTCTTACAGAATCAGGATCGGGCTCAGACGCCGGTTCCATTAAAACCAGCGCGGAAAAACAGGGAGATGGGAGCTGGCTTCTCAACGGAGAGAAGATCTGGATAACCAACGGTCCCTTTGCTGACTTCTATACAGTCTTTGCCCGCACAGATAGTCAAAGTGGCAAACTGTCAGCATTCCTGGTTGAAAGAGCTTGGGAGGGAGTTTCGACCGGCCCGAAAGAGGACAAGATGGGTATCCGAGCTAGCGGAACCTGTACCGTATCGTTTCAGAATGTCAAAGTTCCTGCCGAGAACCTCCTTGGAGAGGAAGGGAAGGGGTTTAAGATAGCGATGTCCATCCTGAACAGCGGTCGTTCGGGCCTTGGAGGCGGCTGTGTCGGGGGTATGAAGGAGTCAATCAAACTTGCGACCGAGCACGCACTACAGCGCAAACAGTTTGGCCGCTCAATCTCTGAGTTTGAGCTCGTCAAGGAGAAGATCGCCCGCATGACAACTCTCTGCTATGCAGCCGAGAGTCTGATGATGCTTGTCGCGCATTACAGCGATGTCGGATGCCACGATTACTCCGTAGAGGCAGCTGTCAGTAAGGTCTTTGGTACTGAATCTCTCTGGTCTGTCGCAAACGATGCTCTCCAGATAGCTGGTGGAAACGGATTCATGCGCGAATTCCCATACGAAAGAATTGTTCGAGACTCACGCATTAATATGATCTTTGAGGGTACGAACGAAATTCTCAGACTCTATATCGCGCTCACTGGATTTCGAGGCGCAGGAGAATATCTACAAGAGATAGGAAAAAGCGGGGCGAATATTTTTAACGATCCGATCAAAGGATTTGGTGTCTTGTCAGGCTATGCCGCCAAAAAATTCACGCAACTCACTTCAATGGGACGAGACCGCATAGGATTCGTTGCAAAGCCCCTCGAGGAGGAAGCTGCCGTAGTCGAGCAGTACGTTATCGAACTCTCGAAATCGGTGGAGTCAATACTCAGAAGATACGGAAAAGGGATAATCGGTCGGCAGTTCATGTCCCAACGTATTGCGAACACAACAATTGATCTCTTTACCTCTTTAGCGGTGCTCTCTCGCACAACCCACCTGATAGAGAGAGACGGGGAAGAGAAGACTCGTACCGAACAGAAGGTAGCTCGACTCTTCATCCAGGAAGCGAAACGCCGGATGAATCAGAACCTTCGCCGAATAGAAAAGAACGAAGACAACATTCAGAGAGAGGTCGCTGATGAGATCTTCGGCCGTGGTGGGTACTACTGGGATGTAGTTTAGCTGTTATCTGGTGGTGTTCAATTGCTTCCCTCGCTAACCTGTAAGGCATATGCAGGTTCCGATTTCCGTGCTTCAGCCCCAGACGGGGCAAATTGCGCCTCGATGCGAACAATCACTGAACGTTCTATCGCTAAATATCGCTCATGGGCGAGGCCTCCGGGCGCACCAGCTCTTTCTCCCAACCCGCACCATTCAGCAACATTTGGAAGATATTGCAGCTCTAACTCTAAGAGAACAGGTGGATATCGCGGGCTTTCAAGAGACGGACATCTCCTCTTTTTGGAATGGGCAGTTTAACCATCTTCGCTATATCAGCCGGCTAACAGGAGAGCACCATTTTGGTGGAACTGCAGAACATATGACTGGCCCAAAACTCCAATATGGAACCGCTATCCTTTCTCGATATCCGTTATTGGATTTTTCCGCTCAACGTTTTTCAGAGCAACTTCCACTTCCAAGGAAAGGTTTCATAGCCGCTACTTCAACGTGGCCCGGCGACGATTCCTTTCGTTTCCTTATCATATCTGTCCATCTTGATTTTCTACGGGCGAGAAATCGAGGGCTCCAGGTCCAAAGTTTGACCTCATTCATTAACGATACAGCGCTACCGTGCGTTGTTCTTGGTGATTTTAACTGTACCTGGGATGACCAAAACTCAGCACTACAAAAACTGTGCCGCGCTTGCCACCTTACCTGTCACAGGACCGAGGACAGCTCGCTCTTTACCTTTCCCGCTCGTCGCAAACGGTGGGATTGGATAGTTCTTAGCGCCCATTTTGCTGTCATAGAACACAAAATTCTTCACACTCAACTTTCAGATCATCTTCCTGTTTGGGCTAAAATTGAGAGGAGGGGATAATGGACCTAACGCTCTCTCCATGGGCAATGGCCCATATCGTCATCTTTCTTCTCGGATTTCTTAACGCCGGATTCGCCATCTCATACGTACGAAGCCCACAGGGAGCGGTCGCTTGGGCGGCATGCCTACTCATCATTCCTCACCTTGCTCTCCCACTTTACTGGATATTTGGTCCCCGCCGATTCTACTTCTATAAAAGAAAGCTCTCTCAAGCTTTCCAAGAATTTCAGGATAAGAGCCGAGATGAGCAATCTCAGTCACTCTATCATTCTGCAACCCAGCTCCCAGAGAAGTACCGTGATGATCAACGATTTTTTGAGGCTATCGCTGAATCCAAATTTACGAGAGGGAACTCCGTACAGGTGTATTCCACTGGGAAGAGCTACTTCGCTAGCGTCCTTGAAGAGATAGAGAGAGCCAAACATTACATCTTTCTTCAATACTATATCGTCCGCTCTGATACGTTGGGAAAAGAGTTCCTCCATAAACTAGCGAATAAAACTGCTCAAGGGGTAAAGGTCTACCTCCTGTATGATCAGATCGGCTCCTTTGCTCTTTCCAGCCGATTTACGAACTCCTTACGTGAACACGGAATTCAGCTCGCCGTATTCAAAACGAATCGCGGAGTCCGAAATCCTTTTCTCTTAAATTTTCGTAACCACCGAAAGATCGTTGTCTGTGATGGAAAGGTTGGTTTCATTGGAGGGTCAAATCTTGGTCTAGAGTATCGGGAGAAGACGAAGAGGTTTAACGTTTGGCGAGACACGGACATTCGCATTAGTGGTCCAGCGCTACACGGAATACAGAGAGCATTTCTTCGTGATTGGTATTGGGCAACAGACCAACATATCCAGGGGACTAGCTGGAATTTCGAAGAACAGGAACAGAACCTAACCTCACTCTCTATCCATACCGGACCGAGCTCGAAACAGGATGAAGCCACCTTACTCTTTATGAATTTATTCACCATGGCAGAGCGCCGTATCTGGGTGGCCACGCCGTACCTTGTCCCCGACGAGGGGATCGTGACAGCGCTCCAGCTCGCTGCCCTCAGAGGCCTTGATGTTCGAATTTTACTTCCTGCCATCTGGGATCACCCACTGGTATCACTTGCAACTGCCTACTACGCACGTCAAATTTCGCATGCGGGGGTAAAGGTTTACCGCTACAAACCGGGATTCATGCACCAAAAGGTAGCCCTAATTGACGACCAGTTTAGCCTGATAGGAACGAAGAATCTTGATAACCGTTCATTACAGCTGAACTTTGAGATTAGTCTCCTCACATATAGCGAGTCCTTGGCGTCGCAAGTCGAAAAAGTGCTGGAGGTCGATTTTGGGCACTCATGCCTCCTCGATGATGAGTATTTCGCGAGCGAAAGTCAGCTATTTGTGCTTATCACCAGATTTGCGAGACTCTTTTCTCCTGTGCTTTAGAGCATATCTGGCCCCAAGAGAACTTACCGCTCGCTAAAATC
>JAGRAT010000371.1 GCA_020434495.1 Bdellovibrionales bacterium
AGTGGTTCTGGAAAGAGCTCCCTGCTGCGCCTTGCAGCTGGCCAACTTACCCCTCAAAGCGGAACAGTGACACTAGAGGGCAATGCACTTGCAGCCAATCAGCATGAAGTTATTCTCCTGCATCAAGAGCTGAATCTCTGGCCTCACCTGACCATCGAAGAGAGTCTCTCATTGATACAGAAAGGCAACCCTGCGAGCCTGGGAGCAGAGGAGAAAAATCTTCTCTCTGAATGTCTCGGCATTTCAAATTTACTCCACCGCTATCCGAGGCAACTTTCGGGCGGACAACGACAACGAGCTGCACTGTTAAGAGTACTGCTCGCAAGGCCAAAGTATATTCTGCTCGATGAACCAACCAGTGCTCTGGATACCGAAACGACTGAGACCGTCATCAATATGCTCTCACAGGTAAAGCAACAAGGGGTTGGCTTTCTCATCTCAAGTCATGATCCACGCCTTCTCACTGCCTTTTGTGACCGGCATTTTATTTTGGAACATGGGAATCTTCGAGGAGAGATGAAGCTGGAATCCTCGGCTATCGAAGATATGGGAATAGCGAGTCGTCCAAAAACTGCCCATACTCAAAGATAGGCGGGATAAGGGGCCCCCACAGTCCTCTTGGTTGGTGACGAGCTCGCTCCCCACCCACTGACCGGGGGTTTAATCAGAAGCTACAGATTTCCTCCAGCCCGGACGATAATGCTTTGATGTCAAGATTCGGACTAAACCTCCTAAGCGTTGCATTCGTTACCTTCCTTTCCTCTTGCCTTTCCACTGGTAAACTTCTCGCCTTGCCTCGTGCTGTTGGATTCGCAACATCTGGATACTCAATCTTGGATGAACATCTTGTATCTGGTCCGCTCACTGACTTCGGTTGGGCCACTTGGGATACGGCCGAACAGTTTGGAGGCGGGGGTTACTTTCATACCTTCGTTGGCGCCCGAAACCCGAATGGTTGGAGTGCCTATCCGACCTTTCTCCCATCGAGTACCGTTATGAGTCGTCAAGACATTGCTCTGTTTTCAGATCTCTCCTTTAACTCCAGCTACTCAAGTCTTGACCTTGGTCAATTCGGAGGCGATGACCTTGCACTGATGTCGTCATCATCAATGAGGGCACTCGTTACCCAAAATACTGTTCTTGCGCTAAATACCGACAACGATGGCAATCTCCATTTTTTTCAGCATCCAAAACTTTTGCAAAGCCTTGCTCCTCGAACTGAGACCACAAATATTTCGCTTCATCACAATATCGGCTTTGCGAATAACGTACTGTTCATGATGGGAGCTGATCAGTTTGACAAGAACTGCACCTATGGGATTACTCCAAAGAACCCCGATCCTTTTAAACTCTTTATTGGAACACCGTGTGCTAACGCATATACCGTTCTGACGCCACTTGGAGCATATGAAGAACCTGCTACTTCCCGATACGCGTTTCAAGCAGTGTTAAGCCCCCTCTCTTCGACTGTATTTCAAGAGATCGAAGAACAGATCTCCTTCATGGTCTCGGAGAGCCCAGCGAAGTCATTCATCATTGGTGGAGAGTTTTCCTTGAGTGGTTATACCAAACCGTCTCTTGAAAAGATCTCTAGTGTTGCTGTTGAAAACTACTTCGACACTCTGCCTGACGGAGATTATTCTGATATGTCACTCGATCATTTCCGAAAGTGGCTGACAAGAAAATACCTTTCACCTGAGGATCTCAACTTCGCATGGTACGGAACTTCAGCTGGAATACCAGCTATCAGCGACGCTGATCCACGAATCCATGCGTTCACGCCGAGCGCGATGCAGGACTGGATTAATTTTCAAGACTACCAACATCAGGAGCTCAAGAGGGCACAATACCGCATTGCAAAATCTGCAAATCCCAATGCGAACGCACAGATTATAGTCTTTGGACTATCAGAAGCTGAGGAAGGGGCCCTTCATTCAGATGGAATCTCCTCAGGGGACTGGTATCTCGATAACTCAGCTGCGGCGGAATTAGAGATAGCTACTGCGGCACTGGGTCGAGTTGGATCTTCATATAGATCGAAAGTAATGAACTTTCCTATTTTTGGTTTTCCTCGTACTTCAGGAGTGTGCTACGACTCAGCACATTCCGCCTTGGAATCATCTATTCCAAGCCTCTATCGATCCCCGTGCAATGACGAGCAGTTTTCAACAAGGGTGCTTCACCGCTTTCTCGTAGATGGAATTTCTACAGTTGGTGTTGGGTATTGGGTTGGACCAGATGGCTGGAATCAACATATTGGAACTGGAAGGGCGTTCTTTGAACAGCTAGCGCAGGATGTTGAAAATCTCCGGCCAGATCTGATCGGAATGACGCCGTACTTTTCCCCCCTTCTGGTGCACATGAATTTTGAGAACACTTTCTACTCAGAACTGACCAATCAGTTTGCGAAGGAACAGTTCCAATATGCTCCAGTAGATGCGCTGGAAGCGCTAGAGCGCCCCGATGTAACCATGAAAAGATCTCTTTTTCTCTCTGCTTACCGCGATGATGTTTCTGAGGATCTCCTAACCAAGTATCGAGCCCTCGTTAGCCGGGAAGAGATCAATGGTCTCGTGTTTCTCACCATTGAAAAGAGAGCAAAGCTAACCAGCATCCTCCCTACGACGACATTCTCCTTTAAGGATGCAACGGTGGAGGTCCAGAAGATTTCCGATAAGAGCTCGCTATTCTTCATCACCAGCAACGAGCGCAACCCGTCACTTATTACATCCAGCGTGGTCGAGAATTTGATAGCCATTCCCAATGCCACAACCCGTCTGCTTCGTCCTTTCACTGTCGAACCTCTAGACGATAAAGCCTCTGACGCTTTTGCCGTTGGTGTTGCGAGTGACGGGATCAACTACATGGTTCAGGTTTTCAATGGAGATTCTTCTACCCGAAACATTCGGTTGAAGAAGAACGTACCTGCTTTTCGGCTTGGAAAATATCGCCATCCTCTTCGTTCAGAAGAATCTGAAGCTATTGAACTTGCAGGTGGCGAATCTCGGCTCCTCTTCTTTCGTGCAAAGGTTCCCGCCGAATTGCATAGAGATATCTTAAGGGAACGACGAAAGATCACTCGGGCAATCACTAAGCTCACAAAGCAGGGATACTCGGCTCCTGGAGTTGAGTTCGCGATGGAACAGGTCGACAGCTTATCAGGAAAAAAAGCAGATGACCAAAAGCGACTTACATTGCTTCTGCGAGTTCAACAGCAACCATTCATTCAGATCACGGCGAACGGCCTCGAATACTCCGTCAATATTGTTGACATAAGAGGAAAGCCCCTCAAAGGCTCACGCATAGCTCTGACCAATATCCTCCATGATAGAAAACAGGAAGTCCTTGGCGAGACAAATTCTCGAGGGCAGTTCTTCTTGAACTTACAGGAGAGCCTTCCCTCCAAAGAAGTTTGGGATTTCAAGCAGAGAGACTACGTAACACTCTCTGGAGCGGCTTATCTCACTATTACTTCCCCTTCCGGCATGGAAAGTGGGAGGCTTCTTCCATAGCATAGACACAGTCCTCCACTACTTTATTGGGCATTTGTCGAACCAGATTCCGACCAGTCCCGGTAAAGTGGCCCTTGCTTGGGAGAATTCTTCCTTTAGTGGGACTCGGGCTATGACGATCATTTAGAGAT
>JAGRAT010000372.1 GCA_020434495.1 Bdellovibrionales bacterium
GGTACCAAGTATACCTGGATAAAGGGCAACGCTTTCTTTAATGCACGAACCCAATCCGCGAATGCTTGGTCGCTAATACAATCAGTGATGAGTATATTATCAAAATTTTCGTCGCTCATGAGGAGGTACCAATCATCGTGAGAGTCGGGCAGTACCGAAGGCTGAGCGGAAAGGCCTTTTGTATCACCGAGGAGCTCTTCTGAACTTATAAGTTTCTTATCTCGCTCAACACATTCAAACTCTACCCCGCTTGCGAGAAACTTAAGGCGCTCTTCTTGGGGCATCCCCTTTACCCAATCAGGAAGATCTTGTGGAGGACAATCCAAATAGCCCCACTCTCGCCCTTCGAGGTGACTAAAGAACTGAATTGGAAGTGTTTCAATAAGCATTTCGATTCTTTCATTATTCGACTGGACGCGAATGTAATCCATGATCTTCGTCATGTGCTGAAAGAGGAGGGCTCGTATGATCCTATTAGAGATATCGCTTTTACGAACGTAAGAAGGAGGATTATAACCATGAGACCAGAGATAGGAATTACTGACGAAAATAGGGAGAATGTTTTTCGAATTCTCAATCGAGTGCTTGCTGATGAGTATGTACTTTTTACCAAGACCTATAAGTATCACTGGAATGTGCGAGGGAGACGCTTTCATGATCTACATGAATTTTTTGAACAACAATATAACTCATTGTTCAAATCCATTGACGCAACAGCTGAGCGGATGCGATTCTTGGGAAAAATGCCTGGTGGTTCCCTCCAAGAATTTCTCCAAAATGCGACCCTAAAAGAAGACGTTACCCTCGAACTCGAAGCTCAAGCGATGATTAAGAATTTGCTTTCCGACCACGAGTCAATTATTGAAAATCTTCGTCATGACTTAAGAAGATGCGATCAAGAATACAACGATATGGGAACAAGCGACTTCCTGACTGGGAAGATGCAACAACATGAAGAAATGGCTTGGATGCTCAGGTCTTCGATAGACGATTAGGAATTAGAGAGCTCAAAACCCCCTGCTAAGAGTCGCATTTTTTACTCTTTCAACCGCCAATGTATATGCGGCGAGCCGGAAACTTATTTTGTCTTTATGAACGAGTGAGCATACAGCTTTCCATGCCTTAGAAAGTCTTTCTTCCAACTCTTTTCGGACTCGTTCTTGCGACCACTGGTAATGGCTATGGTTTTGCACCCACTCAAAGTACGACACAATTACACCTCCGGCGTTAGCCAAAATATCTGGCACAACATGAACGTTCCGGTCTTCGAGTTCAGTTGCTGCTGTTGAAGTAATAGGTATGTTCGCAGCTTCGACCACCATTTTTGCAGACAGATCCTGAACGTTATCTGAATGTATCGCTCCGCTGATGGCAGCTGGGATGAATATATCCGCCTCAACCTTCATAAGATCTTCAAGCGATATTTGATCTCCAAATGAGCTGAGGTCATCAAAATCAAAATTTCTCTTCCTTTCTCTTTTTAGCTCGAGAAGCTTGCTGATCGAGATACCATCTTCCCTGTAAATCGCTCCATCCTTGATGCCGATCGCGATGATCGTACAGCCAGCATCATCAAGATATTCCGCCACATGGCTCCCGACGTTTCCAAATCCTTGTATGACTACAGTTGACCGGGGAAGATTCATGCCGAATTCCTTAGCAGCCCATTCAGTGATTATCCCCACTCCCCTTCCGGTTGCTTCAATTCTACCCGGCGAGCCGTGGAGATTCACGGGTTTTCCTGTCACGATCTGCGGTGAATCATCTCGCCCTTCAGAGAATGCGCTATATATCCAGGCCATTTCATTTTCACCAGTACCCATGTCCGGAGCCGGAATGTCGTATGCAGGTCCCAGTACTCTGCTCATACGTCGGGTGAAATCCTTCGTCAATCTTTCTTGTTCAGCAGCAGAAAGCTTCTTCGGGTCACAGTTTATTCCTCCTTTTGCTCCGCCAAACGGAATGTCTGCTAAGGCGGTTTTTAGAGTCATTATCTTTGCCAAGGCTCTGAAGTGCTCGAGATCGACGTCGGGGTGATATCGAATTCCACCTTTAAAGGGGCCACGGCTGTGATCATGCTGTACCCGATAGGCTCGAAATACCTCTATCGAATCGTCGTCATGCCGAAACGGAAGTTCACAACTCATCTCTTGATGTGGGGATTCGATGAGACGACATAGATAATTGTCCAGATCGAGATGCTCGAAGGATGTATGTAGAAAATGCGACACAGAAGTGTGTGGTGATCGACTTTTATTCATGTTCCTTCTTGTTTCGAAAAGAACGCAAAGTGCATAGACGCAAAGCTTTTAACACCTAGCCGTAGTACTGATACTGATACGGAGAGTATGAAGGGAGAAAGCTTCGAGCCCCTTGGTTCACCTTGATTTGATCGTTCACTACACGTGCTCCACCCTCATAGGCGTTTTCAACCGCCGCAAAACGTTCTCTCCATGTATCAACTGTTCCTTTCAAGGTAGCGGTGCCTGCATTAACGGTTACTTTCACCTCATCTGAGTCCACAAATGGACTCCAATAAAGCTCAGAATCTATTTCTGCTTTTATCGTTGGATCTGGCTTTGGTGCCCAACGTTCTCTTACCGTTAAGTAGTTTTTGACTGCGACCACGCCACCAACTCTCGATGTAACGTCTTCTGCATGCCATTTCTCGAAATACGTATCGACCGTTCCGTAGAGACTGACCTCCCCGTTTCGTGCAACCGGAGTTATAGAGTCATTCGCCTCCAGGTCAGCATCCCATGTAAGTCGGTTATCTACGCGCTCTATCAAATCTGCATCTACCAAGAGGATTTTTGGCCTCACTCGAAGGTAGTTATTTACACGAACTACCCCGAAGGTATTCCTTGCATCCTGTTCTGCAGCTCTTTTAGCCGCAAGATCGTGCACCTCTCCGGAAAGAGTGACCACTCCGTTGTCAACCGCTATATCCGGATTGTATGAGTGAACACGCAAGTCATAGAGAAAGGCATCCTTAATCGAGCGTTTGATTTCGACATCGGAGATATTTGCTACTTTGCTTTTTCGCTGCATTCGCTCGCGAGCCCACCATTTCACTTCAAGATCGGAGTTGTCGACGCTCTTTACTCCGTTTATCCAAGAAGCATTGTATGCTCGGGTTCTTTCGGCAGCACTCCCGGCGGCCCCGGAAAGATGAACATCTCCATCCTTCACAGAGACTTTCATAAGCATCGAATCGATCCAAACATCAGCTTGCAAAGCTCTCTCGATTTCGGCTTTTATTTCGTCATCTGAACGATTGTATTGCGGCTTCACAAGCAGTTCATTCTTTACTGCAACTATTCCGTCGACACCTTTTGTTACTGACTCTGCCAAGCGCTTCTCTGTCCATGATTCGAGCTTACCTTTTAGGGTTGCTACCCCATCATCAACATTCACCGTGATTTTGAATGATTCTGTTGCTGGATCATAAAGAAGGGCCTTCGCTATATCCCTCTCGATCGCAGTATCAGATCTCTTGCGAGGGTTCACGGAAATGGTATTTACTACAGATCTCACCCCGCGGACTGTTTCTGCTATCGCTCTTGAACGATCCTTGGCCCGAATGTTGTCGACAAGACCACTTAACGTAACGATGCCCT
>JAGRAT010000373.1 GCA_020434495.1 Bdellovibrionales bacterium
CAGAATGCAGCAACTATTTGCCATATGCTGTTGTGAGGGATAGCGACAAGTACGATGTACATCCCGGCCCATTCGTCGATGACTATCTCGGAAGGATCGGCAGAATTATCGAGCCCTTTTTGCAGTAGGTATCTGCGGGTCGACCACCAGCCGATGAGGGTAATGCCGACGGCTACTAGGATATGGAGGGAGATATGTTGGGTGAAGAGGCTCAGTATCCACCACAATACGACTACAGCTACTGTCCCTGCTGTTCCAGGGGCAACGGGGGAAAGGCCTGAGTACAGCCCGGTTGCGATACATCGAATGGTTTCTGAGCTCATCTGCAATGCACTTCTTAGGACGGGCAATTCTCTAGACGGGCACAGTATTTCCTGTTTCTGCCAGGAGAAATAGTGCGATTGAGAAATTTCAAGCTCAAATATTGTCAAGAAAAAAGGAAACCCCGAGAGGTGGGATTAAATAACTTTTTATTTGTAGTTTCTGTTAGAAAATGTTTTCTCAAAAATGAGAAGATGGTTGACGGGGGATTTTCGACTTTGCTATAAGTTGGTTAAAGTTTTGTCTTGCGGTAACTACTTATAATCACCAAAGTTTTTTCTTCTAGGTTTTGGTTCAAAATTTGGTACAAACAACAGATTGATCCAAGAGGTTAGTCTCCGTGGACGCTGGAGACGAAGTGGTGCTCTAGAATGCAGTTTGGGAAGCTTGTCGTGAAGAGCCTTGATCTGCGTTTTAAGTCTGACGTGTGTTTGAAGATGGCGATTTTCTTCGGATGGGTCGGGATTTGAACTCGGAAGGTTTGGCGAAGTAGCAGGATAGCTCGGTAGTAGAGCAGGGGAGCCAGTGACGAATCATGGAATGTGAGGGTAGCGGTATTAACGAATCAAAGCTGGTTTACGCTCGGGGAATTGCGGAAGGGTTGGTTATTCGACTCGATGCAACGGCAGAACCATTGACTCTACAAGCGGCGCTTCGAGACTTCATGATCTCTCGTAGCGGGTTTCTGAAAGGAGCGTCTGTCTTTTTGGATTGGACCGGTGGTATGGCACCAGAGGCGCTCGCGGGTGAGGTGCAGGCAATTCTCAAAAAGGAATTCCTCGTCGAAGCGGAACGGCTCCCCGAGCGATTGCGTGCGAAAATTGAAGTGCTCAGTAGCGATTCGCTGGAAAGTAGTCGTTTGGATTCGGTGGATGAGTCCAAAACGGGCAAAAGAAAGAGTAGTGAGAAGAAGAGAGGCGGTGCGTACGGTATGAGTAGTAGGCATGAGGACGAAGCGCTCAGCTTGTTTGATGGCTTTGATTCCGAAGAATTTGAAGAGGGAGCCTTCGGGGGTTCGGATTTTGAAGGTGACTCTCATTTTGACGATGAGGTTGCTGAATCCAAGGAGGGGGTGGCTGCTAAGAGTGCTGCTCGGATTCCCGGAGCAGGTGCTACGGCTCGTGGTGTTCAGGAGTATGATCTTTTAGGCGAGCTGGACGAGGATGTGCTCGGTGATGTCGCTGATGCACGAATGGTATTTGGGACTCTTCGCTCCGGGCAGAGGATTGAAAGTGAGCACAGTATCATTGTTGCCGGTGATTTGAATTCCGGAGCTGAGCTTGTCGCTGGCGGGGATATTTTTGTTCTCGGAAAGTTGCGCGGAGTGGCTCACGCTGGTGCATATGATGAGACTGGAGCCGGAAGAGTCATTTTTGCTCTAGAGCTTGAACCGACTCAGTTGCGAATTGGATCGGTCATTACTCGGGGTTCTGGTGGTGAGGTGAGTGGCAGTAGCGACTCGCGCTCTGTCACGCCAGAAATTGCGCGTGTAGATGGAAATATGATCGTTGTTGAGCCGTATCAAAAGCGACGAGGTTCGATGGTTTCTGGACGGAGTAAGGGGGTATCTCGGCGGGGTGTGCGAGTTTAGGTGCGCTCGGGAGTCGCAAGGAAGTAATGTAGCCAGGCGAGTTTGAAGAGGAGAGATGTAGGGGTCAACATGGGATTTTGTTTTCCTGCATTTCGAAAAAAGAGTTATCGGTAAGGGAGAAATTATGGGTATCAGAAATGGTTCAGTAGCTGGAGGCTCCGCTAATGGAGAGGTTATTGTTGTAACTTCTGGAAAAGGTGGAGTTGGAAAAACCACGACTACGGCAAGCTTGGGCGCTGCTCTAGCTCTTCGGGGGAAGAAGACCCTAGTAATCGATGCTGATATCGGCCTTCGAAATTTGGATGTGATTCTCGGGCTAGAAAACCGGATCGTGTTCAATTTGGTGGATGTGGCCAAGGGATTGTGTAAGCCGAGTCAAGCTATCATCCGATCGAAAAAGACCCCAAATCTATACCTCCTCCCAGCTTCTCAAACTGATGAGAAAGATGTCGTTTCTGAGGAGCAAGTAAAGAAGGCAGTTGATCAGTATCGTCGTGAGTTTAATTTCATCCTTGTTGATTCGCCTGCTGGAATCGAGCAGGGGTTTAAAAATGCTTGTGCTGCTGCTGACCGGGCAATCGTTGTAACCACTCCTGAGGTGTCAGCAATTCGAGATGCTGACAGAGTTGTTGGGCTGCTTGCAGCTAGAGAGATTGAAGCGAATCTGTTGGTGAATCGGGTTGACTATACTCTTGTGCAGCGAGGGGACATGCTCTCCATCCCTGATGTTCAGGATATTTTGGGAATAGACCTTATCGGGGTAGTGGAACGTGATGAGGCTATCATTATTGCTGCTAACTGCGGGGAGCCTGTAGTATTTAACAAGCGTTCGAAAGCGGGAGATGCGTTTTCTCGCATTGCTCGGAGAATTTGTGGAGAGGAAGTGGAAATTCCACAGCTTGGCAGTGGCTCCATTTGGGGGCGGATTGGTCGCCGTTTAGGGGTGGCGAGCTAAAAGACTGAGATGTCGGCGAGAGCTGAATTTCGTAATTTTGGGATGTTCTAGTGTTTAGATTTGGTGTGAACTACTAAGGAAGGGGGACGCAGTGTTTAAGGCTATAGCGCGCAAACTTTTCGGCGGAAATAGAGATAGCAAAGCTGTTGCAAAAAGCAGGCTCCACTTCGTCCTTGTGCAGGATAGGACTGGACTTTCGAACGATCAGATGGCGAAGTTTCGCGGTGAGTTGGTCGAAGTAATCCAGCGGTATTTTGTTATCGATGAGCAAGGCTTCGACATTAATTACGAACGACGCGATGAGAGCACGACCCTGGTCATTAATTCTCCTGTGGTAGTAAAGAGACAGGAAGGTGTGGGCGGTCGGGTCGGAAGCAGTAACGTTTCTCAGTCTAATAGTGCTCAGTCTAATAGTGCTTCGCAGAATAATCAGAGCAGTAACAAGAATCGAAGGCGTCGGGCTCGAAACAAGCCAGCCTCAGCAAATGCTTAGAGAAAAATTAGGGAAAACCTATCTCTACACGTTGCGTTGCTGTGCATCAGTGTTGCTGTGCACCGTCGTTGCTATGCATCGGCGTTACGTACAAAGTAGACGTAAGGGTGCCACGAGCACGTGCCCGGAATACCTGGACGTCATCGTCCGAGGTCCCACGCCATCGAGACTTATTCAGAGGTTCCCTAGTTCTTCAGGGCGCTATCAACTGAAGTATATGCGATATCCACTGCTTCGCTGACTTTCTCGTTTGTTAGCT
>JAGRAT010000374.1 GCA_020434495.1 Bdellovibrionales bacterium
TCCATGGACTCATCGAGGAACCCTTGGAGGAGTCCTTCGTCAACGTCAAGTTCGTGTTCCTGGCTCATCTCGACTCCTTGCACGAGTCGTTCTTTTCGAAGTTCTTGCCCACAAGTTGTTTTAAAACTCCCAGCCAACGCTGAATAACCTCGGCTGAACCTTTAACAGCACTCTCGAGTTCACCCAAATCTTCGAGTGGTTTGAAAATGCAGTGATCGGCTCCCAGTCGTAAGCAGGTGAGGGCGTTTGTCAGGGTCACATGGCCGGTAATCATGATTACTCTCGTCATCGGAAAGTTCTTTCGGATTGCACGACAGAGCTCCGGACCATCCATTTCCGGCATCATCATATCTGAAATGACGATATCGGTTTTCCGATCATTCATCTTCTCTACGGCGTCCTTTCCGTTCTCAGCGGTCTCCACGTCATAGCCAAGAAAGCGGAAGTGACGAGAAAGCATTTCTCTGATTTCTTGTTCATCATCCACTATGAGAAGTTGAATTTTCATGACTGCTCCTCTCCTGCGATTGCCCCTCGTGCGATTGATGGACGGCTGTCCGGCTTTTCTAGTGGTAAAGTGATAGTGAATTTCGCTCCACCACTTGGGTTGTTTGATACTGTAATTGTTCCGTTGTGTTCCTGGATGATGTCGCGGCAGATATGCAATCCTAGCCCCGTTCCTTTACCTACTTCTTTTGTGGTGAAGAATGGCGTCCAAATTTTCTCCATCGCTTCTTCGGGGATTCCCGTGCCAGAATCAAGAACGACAATCTCAAGCTCTTGATGATTCCTTGCTGCCGAAATCTGCAGCACTGCGTCGCTCATCTTTTCCATCGCATGTGCTGCATTTACAATGAGATTAATCAGCACTTGCTCGATTTTTTGTGAATCAGCAATTATCGATGGGAGCTCCGGCTCTATATGTGTTGTGACCCGTACATTTTTTTTGAGAATGTTGGTTGTGAATTGTAGCGAGTGGTCAAGAATCTCCCCGATTTGGCATGTTCGCTTTTCAGACTCTTTTTGATGGCTAAAAGTTTTGAGTCCCTTCACGATCTTTGAAATTCGAGCTACTCCATTTTTGATGCCACTGATGAGTCCAGGCACCTCTTCGAGGATGAATGGAATTTTTGATTGATCCCCAGCAGTTTCTCTTGTTGTTGTTGAAAGCGCGCGTTCAATTTCTGGCCAGAATCGCTCAAATGTTTGAATGTTTCCTGAGATGAAGCTCGTCGGGTTGTTAATCTCGTGAGCAATTCCTGCAGACATTACCCCAATGCTCGCCATTCTGTCAGAGTGTATGAGTTGCTTCGTTCGCTCACTTGCAAGATGTTCCATCTGATCCGCATGGATATTCCAGTAGCGCCCTTCCACTTCTAATTCAATTTCCCGAAGTAAGAGCTTTTCGATTACTTCTATTTTACATTTGAGAATTGGAAGATTGATCGGTTTTGTGAGGTAGTCGAAGGCCCCAGCATGCAAGCCTTCAACGATGTTCTCCGGCTCGGATTTTGAAGTGATCATGATAAAGTGACAAAATTTTCCGTGAGGCTTCGCCTTTATGCTTTTGATTATTTCAATTCCATCAAGGCCGGGCATCATCCAATCAAGGATGACAAGTAGGGGAAAGTCAGCTTTAAGAAGTCGTTCGTGAGCCAGGTGAGAGTCATTGAACGATTCCACGATGTATCCCCACTTTTCAAAGTGCCGGGAGTAGAGATGAGTACAAACTTTGTCATCATCTACTATGCAGACGTTACGTAAGACCTTGTGCATCGCTTCCTATTCAGAATTTTTCGTACTGAGCTCAGTTAGGATATCGAGAGGAGGCACGTGAAGGTTGAGGGGAAAATGAGCTCAAAGAGCTCTTTATGAAATCAGGAGGTTATCTGCGTATTTGGCGTTTTCGCTATTCGAGCCAAACCCGAACGAGCTTCTTCTCTTCCTCCAGGGAGAAGAGTTCTTTCTTCGGATATCCTTCATCGGCAGCCGCCTTTGCTAATTGAGCCGGCTCGATACCCTTCATCTGTAGTTTTCTGAGAAGAGGTTCATCCATCAGAGCTTCGAGGTTCATAACGGATTTAAGACCAAAGGTCAGCTGTACCTTTGGTTGATTGTTCTCTGTTACTGAGATCTTTAGATGGGAAGCGATTCCTTCTATCCGTGGGTCTTCAAGGATCTCCGTCTCGCGTTGAGCGGAGCTGGGTGGGATTGTTGGCTGCTCCTCCATAACTCTTGTTAACTCGAGATTCCAATTCAGAGGGATATCGAGAGCATGAAGATAGTGAATCAGTCCAGATACTGACCGCATGAAGAGAAAGAGAGATGGTGGTCCTGCAACTCGAAAGTTCCATCTGTCTTCTCCAAGAATTCTTTCAATGCGGGAGCTGAGATTCCATCGAGTCAGGTCGTAGACTCCGGGAGTGAGTAATGGTTCAAGGAGAACCAGAGAGAGCTCCGCGAGCTTTTGGCTGATCGTCTCCAAAAGTTCTGGTCGGAATCCCATGGTTGTATAGATTTGTAGGAGATCCCCTTCTCTGTGCAGACCCCATTCGATCAGGTTCTGAAGTCCCTCTGATTCGTTCGGTTCCAGTGCCTTTACGCAGCCAAAATCGATAATTCCTAGTGTGATCTTCCCCTGTGAGTTTTGAAATCGATAGTTCCCCGAGTGTGGATCGGCGTGAACTTCTCCCCACACAAGCCAGCTCTTAAGGAAAAATTGAAGAAGGCTTCTCGCTGCCTGGAATTTTTCATGGTAGCTCCATGAATTCGTAACGGAGAATGATGCTCCCTCAACCCAGCTCATAGTGAGCATCCTTTTTGTTGATAGTGCCTCTACTGGAATTGGGGTAACGATATGTTCATCATGTTGCAGTCTATCAGCAAATTTTCTGAGAGTGAGAAGTTCCTTCTGATAGTCCAGCTCATCCAGCAATGAATTCCGAAGAACAGCTCTGTATCCTGACAGGTCGAATCCACGAGCTTTGCCACTGAATGGTATAGAAAAGAGACCGAGTGCTTTTAAATCACTCTCAACTGTCTGTTGAATGTTCGGATACTGTATCTTTACGGCTACGGTCTTGCCACTCTCAGTGAGTGTTGCGCGGTGTACCTGTCCCAGTGAAGCCGAAAATGCAGTTTGAGAAATTTCGTTGAAGTGGTTCTTCCAAGGTCTACCCAGCTCCCGTTCTATGACTCGAATGACCTCCTCAATGTCAACCGATGTTTCCTGTTCGGTAAGTTGAGAGAAATTTTCAAGGTCTGTTGAAAGCTCTCGTAAGCTGAGGATCTGTCCGATCTTTTGAGGAAGACCTCTCAGCGAGCCCATTTTTGCGACGACTTGCACGGCAGATCCAGCCGCTACGTCACCTTTTTGTGAGTTTCGCATCAGAAGCCCCAATTTCGTGAGTTCCAATGATCGTGAGAGGTCATCAAAAAGAGACATTCATTCTCCAATACATGCGGTAAGATCTGTATGAGGTTAAGATGCCTGAGAGCGGAGAAGTGCTCGTTTTCGACCAAAGAGGAACAAGGCTCTGAATTTCTGTTCCAGGACTTGCCCGCAACTAGCGATAACTATTAGCTTAAAGGGAGTGGAGAAGAGTGGTTCCGAG
>JAGRAT010000375.1 GCA_020434495.1 Bdellovibrionales bacterium
AGGGCGTCGGGCCTAGATTACGATGTCCGCCGCGATTTCCCTTATTCTAGCTACGAAGAGTTCGAGTTCACTGTTCCGCTTGGAACTAAAGGTGATAACTACGATCGATTCTTGGTGAGATTTCAAGAGCTCTATCAGTGCATGCGAATCTGTGAACAGGCGATGGATCGTATGCCTGCTGGAGAGATTGCAGTTGATGACCCACACATTTTTCTTGCGCCAAAAGATGAAGTCTATAACTCCATTGATGGGATGATTAACCATTTTGAGATGGTGATCTTTGGCGTTAAGCCTCCAAAGGGGGACGTTTACCTTCCTGTCGAGGGAGGAAACGGTGAGCTCGGGTTTTACACTGTCTCTGATGGTACGGGGCGACCGTATAAGGTGCATGTGAGAGCGCCCTCCTTTATTCATATGGGAGCCGTCCGTGAAATGCTTATCGGTGAAACGATTGCTGATGTGGTTCCTATCTTCGGAATGGTAAACATGATCGGTGGAGAGTGTGATCGGTAGTCGTGTAGCTTTTGTTAGGCGCGCTGTGGGCCAAAAAGCCATGGGGGGCCAAAAAGCCATGGGGGGCCAAAAAGCCATGGGGGGCCAAAAAATGGACAAGAAGCGCCTCGGGTTGGAAGTTGTTTTGAAGAGAGAACAGTTGGGGATAGTACATGTCTTTTGAAGTATCAGATGAAGTGCAGCGGCGAGTTGGTGAGCTGATTGCAAAGTATCCGAAGAAGCAGTCCGCTGTAATGCCAATTCTTTACATCGTGCAGGAACACTACGGCTCTATATCAAACGAGGCTATTGATTGGATTTCTTCCCAGGTAGACATCTCTCCAGTCCACGTTATGGAGTTGGTGACGTTTTATACGATGTATCGTCGAGAGCCCCTCGGGAAATATCACATTCAAGTTTGTCGTACTCTCTCATGCGGATTATGCGGGGCAAAAAAGCTGATGGAGTACCTTCATAAACGGCTTGGAGTCGATCCTCGAGAAGTCACCAAAGATGGGCTGTTTAGTTACGAGCATGTTGAGTGCCTCGGCTCATGTGGGACAGCGCCAATGGCAGAAATAAACGATACCTATTTTGAAAACCTGACGGTGGAGAAGCTTGGCGAGCTTATGGATCGCCTGCAGAAGGAGCTACCAGATCTCAATTACTCTCCAACACGGGATAAACTTGGTGATGGGCTGTCGGGCTGCCCAAAGTCGGAAGTGATTTAAAAAGAGGACAAAAGAGCGAGAGATGGCAGAGCATAAGCAGATACTTCTTACAAATGTCCGTCATGCTGATCAGCACACATTGAGTGGGGCATTGCAGCGAGGTGCGTACGAACGTTTAAAAAAGGCTTTATCAATGGATCCGTTGAAGGTCATTGATGAGGTGAAAGCTTCCCAGCTCCGCGGGAGAGGGGGAGCTGGCTTCCCAACTGGGGTGAAGTGGAGCTTCGTTCCGCGTGATACTGGTAAACCGGTTTACCTGATTAACAATGCAGATGAGAGCGAACCGGGCACATTTAAGGACCGAGTCCTCTTAGAAAGAGATCCTCACCTGGTTATCGAGGGGATGCTCTGCGCTGCGTGGGCGCTACAGAGTGAGTGGTCTTGCGTATATATCCGCGGGGAATATGCGTACCCCTTTGTGCAGATGCAGCGAGCCGTCGAGGAAGCATATGCGAAAGGATTTTTGGGAGATAACGTCTGCGGAAGTGGGTGGAAACACCACATGGTCGTTCACCGCGGAGCCGGAGCATACATCTGCGGTGAAGAAACTGCGCTGCTTGAATCCCTAGAAGGAAAGAAAGGGCAACCGCGGCTTAAACCTCCTTTCCCTGCCGTCGCTGGCCTCTATGGATGCCCGACCGTTATTAACAATGTAGAAACGCTCTCGAATATTCCGTGGATCGTTGAGAACGGGGGAGCTGCGTATGCGGCGCTTGGCGTCGAAAATTCGACCGGTACAAAGCTTGTTTCTGCCTCTGGTCACATCAACAAGCCTGGGGTGTATGAAGTAGAGATGGGGTATCCCTTGATGCAGTTTATCGAGGATGAATGCGGTGGCATCCGTAACGGGAACAAGCTCATGGGTGTTATCCCTGGAGGCTCGTCGGTAAATGTTATGACTGCCGAGGAGTGCGAAGGGGTGAATCTCGATTACGACTCATTAAAGAATGCGGGATCGAGCTTTGGCTGTGCCGGATTCATCGTGATGGATGATACCACTGACCCAGTGGAAGCCGTGCTCAGTCTTGCTCGCTTTTACGCGCATGAGTCTTGTGGGCAATGTACGCCTTGTCGTGAGGGTGCCAACTGGGTGCAGAAAGTTTTTGCCCGAATCGCCCGTGGCGAGGGGCAACCTGGGGATCTCGAGCTGATTGAAAGCCTCTGTGATCAAATAGGTGGACATACTATCTGTGCCTTTGGAGACACCATGGTGTTGCCATACCGAAGTTTTGTACAAAAATTTCGAACGCAGTTCCGTGAGCGGATTACGAAGGTTCTTAAGGGGATGGAGCTAGAAAGGGATTCGATTGATTTTGAAGTAGGGATGCACTGAATTTCTAGAGGATTTGTCCCATGAGGGACTTTGGCTCTCGAAAGAGTGGGGGGCGAAAGGAATTGGGACCGGAGAGCGAGTAGGAGAATGGGGAACGAAGCATGAGCGAGAACGGAGCAACAAAAGATTCTGTACCTATGGTGACAGCAACTATTGATGGGAAGACCGTTACTGTTCCTAAGGGGACCAATATTATTGAAGCTGCAAAGTCTGCTGGAGTTGAAGTTCCTTTTTACTGTTACCACCCCCATCTGAGCGTTCCTGGAAATTGTCGAATTTGCCAAGTCGAGGTAGAGGGCGCCCCTAAGTTGATGATTGGATGCCACACCCAATTGAACGATGGGATGGTGGTAAAGACCCACGAGACCAGCGAGATTGTGAAGAAGACTCAGGCTTCAACCATGGAGCTTTTGCTCATTAATCATCCACTGGATTGTACCGTTTGTGATCAAGCTGGCCACTGTAAATTGCAAGACTACCACTTTCAATATAACGCGAAGCCAAGCCGATTTCTTGAGCACAAACAGCATAAGCCAAAGGCTGTACCACTTGGGCCTACCGTCATGCTTGATGGGGAGCGATGCATTGCATGCACGAGATGTGTACGTTTCTGCGATGAGATCACTGAAACCGGAGAGATCGGATTGCTCAATCGAGGAGACAAATACTGTATCTCTGTGAAGGAAGGAAAAGAGCTCAATAATCCTCTCTCTGGAACAGTTGTGGATCTCTGTCCTGTCGGAGCTCTCACTCACCGTGACTGGCGATTCAATACCCGAATCTGGTACGCAAGCCCAACGGATTCTATCTGCCCCGGTTGTTCTACCGGATGCAATGTGAAGGTATTCGAGAGGGATGGTCAGGTAGTCCAGATCAAAGCAAGATTGAATGGAGCCGTAAACAAAGAGTGGCTTTGCGATGAGGGGCGTTACGGGTTTGATAGGTTTCTGCCAAAAGTAAGAGTGACGTCTGCCTATGAGAAAGGTGAAGCGAAATCCCTTGAAGACGCGCTGAAGAAGACCTCCGAGCTAAAAAAGGGGAACTGCCTT
>JAGRAT010000376.1 GCA_020434495.1 Bdellovibrionales bacterium
TCACGAGAGCATGAAAATACGGATTGTATCGTGGTGACACATTCTCTTTGGGACCACCATGTAGCCAAACGATAAGTGACGAAGTCGGTTTTCCCTCAAAGAGGAATCCTTGGTACCGGAGATCGGAATCTTTCGATTCAATCCAAATCTCATTTACGGATGGAGCATCGACTGGTAGGGAAAACTTCGCTGGCCCCTGAAACACCCAAGCACCGTTTTGAAGTAGAGCTGGATGTTTTGGATGAGAAGTACTGCTTACAATTCCAAAGATGTCAGGGCCAATCTGAAGTGCTCGAAACAAGGTTGTCGTACCCCAAGAATCCATCGAACGAAATTTCTCGTCAAACAACCCGTATCTACTTTGCGAGCCCACTCGGTAACCATCAAAAGAGTAAACGTCAAGAATATCGCCTTCCAATTCTCTTGGAAGATCAATTGGCAAAAGACCTGATAAATCTTCATTGAAGAGAAAAGGTCTGCGATAGCCCCCGTTCGTTCCCATCCCGACTACTCCCACCCTATTCTTTACCCGAACAAAACTGGTGAAATGGAGTATCTCCTTCAAGGCTTCTAGGGGGGTGCAGGAGAATCGATATTTTGTAGCAGTGCACTTGAAGAAAGCCGTCCGTAAACTGAAAGCACGAGACACCCCGACAAAGGTATTCTCGTCAATCCAGATGCACCGAATAAACCCGGGTACATTCTCACCTTTGTTGATGTACGAAATATACGGTTCGAGAGCGCTTCTGACCTCCTGCGAATTTCCACTTCTAAAAGAAAAGAGCCCCTTACTCGGGCTCACACAAACTCCCCCTTCGTCTCGGAGGGGTGTTTTCGTAATGTTTTGCAGGGATGATTTTCGGGATGGATCAAAGAGAAAAAGCTCAAACCACGGCTTTTTCATTATTTGAGTAGCAAAGAGAAGCTGGTCATTAGAGAGGACCTTCGGGTCAAAAAAATCGACTTCACCAAATGAAGAAAGTGCATCCTCTTTGAGTAAAGCTCTCCATCTACTCTCATCGAGAATGTATGGACGCATAGAGCCGTCCTCGTTAGAGATAAAGAGAGGCTTTTTTTTGTACTCAACAAGAGAGCTCTGTGATTGCGGGAAATGAGGCGAACGTTCAGTGTTCGGGTCTCTGATTGCTTTACATTTGGGAAAAATCAGAATGAACAACCAAAAGAGACTGCTCGTAATCTTCTTGCTGACGGCTCTTTTCATGATGATCGGATGTGAACGTAAGCAACCTATTCACATCATGCTCGATCCCGGACATACGATCAACGAGCCCGGAGCACTCGGGGCAAATGGGGATTTTGAGCGAGAGTATAATGATCGACTCGTACAGGAGATCTCTGAACTTTTGAGGAAATCTAGTCGATTCCAGGTGTCTGTCTCCCGTTCTTCTGCGGAGGAGGTCAGTTTGTCAGAGAGGGTCGTTCGAGCGAATTCTTTAAACGTGGACCTCTTTTTATCAATTCACCACGATTCGGTATCTGAGGAGAAGCTTGAGAAGACCTTTCGTGATGGACGATTCATCGCAGTTTCGAAGGAACCAAAGTCCGGATATTCACTGTTTGTTTCGCAGGAAAATCCTAAGCTAAGTGATTCGATCTCGTTTGCCGTAGATATTGGGCTTGCGATGGAGAAAATAGGACGTCATCCGCTTCCAGTTGTTGGAGAAACCGTCTATCGAGAGCAACGAAGATTGATGAATAAACGCTTTGCCATTTTTCAATACGATTCTCTAGCAGTTCTGCGAGGAACGCAGATGCCAGCGGTGTTATTTGAGGTCGGGTTTATCGTCGATCGGAAAGACGAGCGATTTGTCAGAGTTCACGTCAGGGAGATAGCTAAGCAAGTAGTTTCTGCTGTAGAAGCCTTTGCAAGAAGAAGATAATCACTTCAGCCCAGGCGCAACTTCTCACCCGCATAGGAAAAAGGTCTTTTAAGTGCCGCGATCGAGCCTATCCGGCGAAGTTCTGTGCCCACCAGAAGTTTCCATCCGGTGCAACCGAGCACGCTATACCGATCGCGGTGTACCGTGGATCAAGGATATTTCGTTCATGGCTTGGACTTTCGATCCAGGCCTCCACCAGTTGTATTGGGTCTCTATAATTCCGAGCAATATTTTGGGCAAAGCTCGAGAAGTTCGAATTCAGCGGAAGCGCTTGTAGCACCTCATTAAACCACTCTCCGTGCTCTAAGGTTTCAATCTTAATCATCTTCACGGTCCTCGCTTCTGCTGCTTTCGTGAGCGATTGATTCTCCGTCAAGGGGAGTAACCCCTTAGCCACTCGGTAAAGGTTTGTTTCTTCTATCGCAGCAATAACTTTAGCTCGACCACATCGAACAACTGGTTCAGGAGTGGGTGTGGGATTCATTGCCATAGAGTTCATGCCCTGCTCTTTGGGAGTCATAGCTGGAGTTGGCAGAGGAAGGCTCAGTAATCCAAATTTGCTCCACTCAGAGCGTCGCTTCGAAGTGGAAACTCGAACACGGAAATAGAGGTCTCGAAATCCATTTAAGGAGATACCTTTTAGGTGAATGCGCGATACTGGACGTGACCTTGAGTGTAGCTTTTGGGTATTAAGAGAGAGCAGTATCCCTCCTTCCGGAGCATACTGAATCTGAGCTCGAGCGCTTTTAACACGAAACTGTTTGGGGGTTCTGACCCGGAGTACGACAACTGAGGAACTTGTGCTTCTTACTCCCACAATCTTCGGAGTAGCAGCAGCATTCGCTATGGGGCTCACGAATATAAGGTAAGTAAATAAAACGATTAAGAAAAAACCGTTAGCCCTCATCTGGCAGAGGATAGCGATCGGCTACCTCTCTGACAAGATAGTGAATCACACTCTGTATTCTGCTGTATGACTGACGTGATACCGTTCTTTCGATGAATTCCACTTCACAAATGCTCTCCTCGTTGATTGGGCTTGTAGTCTCGGTACTTGCTTTCTCGGTGTTTCTCGCCCTTCTTATTGCTGTTTTCCCGACTCCTCGACGCATTAGAAGAGCGGGAGAGCGATCAGATGTACGGCTCACCATTGGGGGAGTCGTTCTTGGTTTCCTTTATGGGTTGCTGATTCGATATCTCGCTGTGGCCAAAGACAATGACTTCCTTGAGGTCATGACCTTTAGCTTTATCGTGGTAACTCCGGTAGTCCTAGGGTTCTTAACTGTCGCGGTTGCTGAGTGGAATACCCCAGTGACTTGGAGAGAACGGATAGCGCTTCCATGGGCTTCAGCAACACTTTGTCTTGGCGCCACTTTGCTTCTCGCATGGGAGGGGTTGATCTGCATAGTGATATTCTTGCCACTCTTTCTTTTGCTCGCTTCAATTGGAGGTTTGTTTGCTGGATTTATTGTCCTGTTCAAGATAAATCCTGGTAGCAAACGCCTTTTTACCTTCGGCTTTCTCTTACTTCCACTCACGTTAGCTCCGATGGAAGCTCGAATATCTCCTCCAAAGAATTTTACCGAAGTTGAGACCGTCACAACTATTCACGCCCCAGTAGCTACGGTCTGGGAGGAGATTCGAAGTGTTCGGCCCTTCTCTGAAGAGGAACACGGTTTCTCCTGGATTCATCTCAT
>JAGRAT010000377.1 GCA_020434495.1 Bdellovibrionales bacterium
AGACCTTCGCTGAAAAAACATTTGAACGGGCCTTAGGAAGCGTTGAGAGGCGATTTTTAAAATCCTATGAGGGAAGCAAAGAAGAACGAGTCGCTCTCGTCAAAGCCATTCGAGAACGCTTCCAGGCGGGACGTGCGATACATGACTACGCCACAAAATACGAGGAAGGAGGTCTTGCCTCTCGTGCTCGTCGCTCTTTCGTATTCGGATCTCACCCGGAACTCCTACGAGCAGCCGGAATACCAGAATATTTCATTAGAGACGGGGATAGTCTCAATGCTGGGGTTATGTACCGTGAGAACTGCGCCAACCGTCTAAGAGACATAGTTGAACCAGATGGAACAGTAGATCTCCGTAAACTGAACGAAGATACCTCACTCTTTATTTCGACCTATATTCATTTCGGGACTATCTTCGAAGCCGTACGAGCAGCGACCGGCAAAGAGGCGAAACTCCCCTCTCTTCCAGAAGTGGATTATGAAGCTATAGCATCAGCACACCCTCCGGAATCTATTCCCCAAATTCGGGATCTCCTCCAAACGGTTTCCACGTACGTACGGGGTGTCAGCGAAAAGGCGGTTCACCGCTGTGCGGTGATACTCAGCCCCGAGGCAACCGACTACCGACTGGAGGCCTCACCCTTGAAGGGCGATACCCTAGGGATAACTATCGTTATTCCGGACTCAGGAGTATCAGAAACAGAACACTTCTTTGGGCTACTTCGGAGCAAACGGATACCACTTCCACTCCGAAAGAACTTGCTTAGAGACTTCCTTCCGATGGCCTCACTCCCCCAGGAGGAAGTAGAGGAGGATTGAGCTAAGGAGAAACGAGCTTCAATCGCCCTGCTCTGCTCACTATGAAGCCTCCCTTGCTTTCAGAGTACTGAAAGGCCTGAAGATAAAGTTCCCCAGTCGACGAGGCAAAGCTCGTTGGAATTTCAAACCGAGCAGCACCGCTTGAATCAGCAACTCCGTTTAAGGTTTGAGCCGCTGGCTGTGAAACATCAACTGAAAAGCCTTGTCCTTCAAAGATAGTTGGCACACTCGCGGAGTGAGAAATCAGCAGAGTAACGGATTGCCCGGGATCAAATCCATCTGCGGTGATCACTTGAGAGCTTTTGGCTAATAATCCTGCCCCATCTCGTTGTTCCAAAATTGGAAACGAATTGTCTGCCCGTTGAACTGCAGATCCATAGTGTAGCAGTAATCCCTCCGCAAGAATGAACTCCAAACCTTGGTCAGTATCGGATGCGATAACTAATCCACTTTCAGCAAGAGCCGCATCCCAAGAGCCGTGATAAACTCCAAAGACAGAGATTCCACTTGAACCGTAGGCAACGGCACGTCCATCACCAGGGACAACTGAGGTATCGAAAAATGCCACAATTTGTGGATGCGAGGGGTCGGAAAGATCGTGAAGAGACACCCCATTCGTAAAGTTCGCTGTGAGAAGAGTTCTATTGTAAATGTGCGCGAAATGCGTTCCTCGATTACTTCCGTAGTTCTCGAGGATAGACAGGCGCACCGGCTCCGCCCCAGGATTCGATCTCATAAATTCAAAATCGTAAATGCTCACAGCTGCACCAACTTCTACAGTATCCACCGTCTCAGAGGAACTAATGAGAAGCTTACCATCCCGACTGACCTCTTGTGAGTGAGGAACTCCATTTGCGCCCCGATATCGATCAGCGATTGGTGTCACGCTATTCACCGAGGCAAGCTCCTGATAGGAACTCACCCGAAAATAGTCGTCAAAGCTAAACTCGCCAGGCTCAGTTTCATATACGTTGTGAAAAGCATGGAGAAGATAACTCTCTTCACCGGGAGCATTGTTCTTAGTCCAAGAATTTACCTCAAAGAGCACTTGAGCTTGATAAGGAGTTCCAGGAACACCAGCTCCTCTACCGCTGAGAATCTGTGAGATAGACATATTGAGCGGATCAGAAACATCTACGATCAAAGCAGGCCAGTCGTTCCCGTTATACCCTCGAGCCCCAGCTGCGAGGATTCGCATGTTTGCAGAGTCGAAAACGATTCGGTGAATACCTTGGAATCCTCCTGTTTGCAAACGGGCACCATAATAAT
Source organism: Bdellovibrionales bacterium (assembly GCA_020434495.1). Classification (GTDB taxonomy): domain Bacteria; phylum Bdellovibrionota_C; class UBA2361; order UBA2361; family RFPC01; genus RFPC01. Next base: position 2,088 of record JAGRAT010000377.1, read on the forward strand.
ACGGCGCATCGGGGTCTGTGACTTCAATGACCTCAAGCGCTCCTAACCCCTGGTTACTCCCGATAATGAAGCGTCGATTATCTTTGCTTGTAATAACAGCGACATCTCCCCAAGGAGAACCGACTGCTGCAGGAATCTGAGTTCGTCGCTCATCAAAAAAACATCTCTCGGTCTTTTCGTCAGACAATCGAGTTAGAAATCCATCCAGATGAGGGAGCTCAATCAAACACACCCCTTGCTGGGTGGAAACGACCGCAAAGTCTCTGAACGCACTTGCACCCGAACGAGAGCTATCAAAGTAAGAGAAGGTATCTACCCCGTGAAAGCTCTGTCCAGCTGGATCATAAAAATTCCCAACTGATCGTGCATTCAACGCTGGAGTTACTTGAGCTGGACAATCTTCATCGACGAGTGAGTCACAATCATTATCGCTGTTGTCTCCACAGACCTCTTCTACAGGAGAGATATCGGTACAAGCGCTCCAATTCGCTCCATCGTTTGAGCAGGTCCTCTCACCCGGAAAACAGGCCCCTACAATACTTCCGCAAAATTCAGTAGTATTCGGTTCACAGATCTGAGGCGGTGGAGACGGCGTTGGTGTAGTCGTTGAAGTCGGGGTTAATGTTGGGCTGGGATCGGGCGTCGAAGTTGGAGTCGGCGTTCCGATGTCACCCAGAATGGAAAGATCCCTACTCTCACATCTTCTTAAAAACTGCCTTCGAAATCGAAGTATGACTCGAAGCGCTCTTAGTTTTCGTATCCTTTTAACTGGCTGAGGTATCTCCCGCTCTAGCTCTCTGAGCCGGTCAAGGGTTTGATTTCTCCTTCTATTAATCGCTCTTTTAAGTTTTCGAAACTGTTTTGTGGTTGCTACGGTCTTTGAATTTGCCGTTACAAGATAGGTAGAATCACCACTCTCAAATACGCAAGTGAAGCCACTCTGTTCATCCTGAAATCTACCAAGCTCAGCATATGCGCTCATCGGGACGAAAAGGACCAGAAGGCATAGGTATCCACGAAGCAATATGGGCCCAGGGAATAGACGATTTACAGAAATACTATTGAATTTCAAAGCTGTTATCCGCTTAAGAGGCACCCCTCACCTATGAGTTGTGCAATTAGAAGGCCACTTAGGCAGTGAGAAGGCAATCCACAGGTCACCGAACCGGAGTCGCACACGTCCGCTATTTGCAGATGGGCTGTTCGGTTCAAAATAGCAGCACTGCAGAGGCTCCCCTCCCCTCCGCCTTCCTCTGGCGGGCCGAACAGGAAAATCGATCGTATTTCTTGAGGAATGGAGGACTCGCCACATAATCATCTCATATTGAACTGGGAGATGTTTTCCTTAAGTTCTGATGGTGTTCTAGGTGGCCTCTTGCGGTGAATTCTGAGGGAGATAGCTCAAACTCAAGAATTCCAAGAGAGCTGTCGGCTTGTTTTGGGAGATTTTCACGGATTTGAGATAGAGCATCCCTAACGTTCATTTTCACGCTTCATA
>JAGRAT010000378.1 GCA_020434495.1 Bdellovibrionales bacterium
CTGGATGCTCTGTCTACTCTTCCGGAGTGGGTGGTAATTGATGAAGTCCAAAAGGTCCCTAAGCTGTTAGATGTGATCCACTTTGAGATTGAACATCGACCTGAAGCTAAAAGGAGATCTCTGAAATTTGCGATGACTGGCTCAAGTGCCCGCAAGCTTAAGAGAGGAGCAAGTAACCTGCTAGCAGGACGTGCGTTCACAAACAACTTGTTTCCGCTTACCCATGTAGAATATGGCAGTGATTTTCATCTAATGGATATTCTCCACTGGGGAGCGCTCCCCTATCTTTCGCAACTTACTTCAGATGAAGAGAGAAAGGCGTTTTTAGATTCGTATGTTCATACGTACTTGAAGGAGGAGATATTTCAGGAACAGTTAGTCCGAAACACCACTCCTTTTCGAAAATTCATCTCAATTGCTGCTCAGTCATCAGGCTCCATTCTCAATCTCAACAAGATAGCCTCTGATTTAGGAGTAGATTGGACGACGGTAAAGAACTATTTTGAAATTCTGGAAGATACCCTTCTTGGCTTCATGCTGCCCGCGTATTCAAAGTCTCTGCGTAAACAGCAGCTAAAAGCGAGTAAGTTCTATCTCTTTGATATCGGAGTCCAGAGAGCGCTAACCAATTCGCTTAAAATCCCCGTTGGGAGTGGGCAAATTCTCGGGCCACTTTTTGAGCACTTTATTGTGTGTGAGCTTCATAGATTAAATGAGTATCGTCGGGCGGACTTTCAATTATCTTACCTTGCGACCCAAGGAGGGTTGGAGATTGATCTCATCATCGAGCGTCCTGGTGCGAAAGATGTCTTAGTTGAAATTAAGTCTACAGAGAGGGTGCAAGAGAGCCATCTAAAACATATTTCGGCAATGTCCGCCGACTTTGATCAATTTGAGGCTATCTGTATCTCTCGTGAATCCTCCCCTCGAAAAGTTGGCAAGGTAATGATTTTACCGTGGAAGAATGCGTTTGAGTATCTGGAGTTGGTCTAGCTAAGCAAGTTACGGGCGAAATTGAACGGTCTATTGCTAGTGCTTTATACCGGCCGCCAATCAAAATGCCCGGTTCAGATGGCCAAAAGCTGATCGCGTTTGACTGTTTTTGGCGGCTTGTATGCGTTGTCCCGCTGGGGGACTTCCGGACATTTTCAATGTCCTCCAGTATAGATATTCCCAGTGTTAGAAAAAGAAACCTACACCACCTGCATTAAGGTCGCACCCCAGGTAAACCCTGAACCGAAGGCACAGCTCAGAATATAATCCTCTGGATGAAGTGGTACCTCCATGAGCGCATGGCTAAGACCAATTGGAATAGTTGCCGCTGTAGTATTTCCGTAGCGTTCGATGGTGTTGAAGAGGCGATCTCCTGGGACTCCGAGAGCATCACCCACCATCGTATTTATTCGGAGATTTGCTTGGTGGGGAACGACGAGGCGAACCTTGCTCGCCGGAATTCCCTCCTTGGCGAGTACCGAGTGTGAAACTTCAACCATCCGCTTCACCGCGTGTTCAAACACCTTCTTCCCTTCCATTGTTGGAAAGCATTTCGCTTCATCAAGGAGCTCCTGAGTGACTCGAGTTGGAAAATGAGCACTTCCAATGTGTTGGCACCAAAGCTTTGAGGCGTGAGCACCATCGCTATGCATCTCCGATTGCAGTAAGCGCAGGGCGGGAATTCTTGAACTTGCATGTTCCTCAGCGGAAACAACACAGGTTCCAGCACCATCCCCAAAGAGCACCGCAATATCTCGGCCGCGGGAGGTGAGATCGATTCCGGTAGAGTGAACCTCGGCACCGACTACCAAAATTCTCTCGTACTGTTTTTGGAGCACGAGCGCTTTTGCAAGTTCCAAGCTGTAGAGGAATCCGGAGCACTGATTTCGAATATCAAATGCTGGAATCTCTGGAAGTCCGAGCTTTGTTTGAACGAGCACTCCAATTCCCGGAAAATCAAAGTCTGGACTGAGTGTTGCGGCAATGATCGCATCAACGGGTTTGCCCTCTAGCTGCTCAAGGGTCCCCTTAGCGGCTTCAACCGCGAGATCACTTGTCGTAGTCGGTGCTTCAACAAATCGGCGTTCCTTGATGCCGGTCCGTTTTTGAATCCACTCGTCGCTCGTTTCCATTAATTTAGAGAGATCGTCATTGGTAACGACTTTTGGTGGGAGGTATCGAGAAAAGGCCTGAGCGATAGCGGTCATGTGATTTCCACAGTTCAATGGGTGAGGTCACAAGCACCATGAGTTAGTTCCGGTGACTTGAATTGTTCAATTGCTCCTGGATAGTACCCCGAAATGCAGTGAGATCAACAACTTCCGAGCTCTCAGTCTCCGCCTTCCAAATCTATCGGTTGTTAGGGAGGTAGTCTTCAGGAATGAAGAGGGGGAACATTTCGTTTCGTTAACTCGATGAATAGACGGGAGAAGAGAGCGAAGGTAAAGAAGGTCTAAAATGTTGAGACTAGGACAATTTCTGTGTATAATTATGTTGATGAAGCGCCTAAATATCAACATTACTGATGATTTGGAGCAGGATATCAAAACCGTGATGTCTCATTACGGCATTTCTAAGAAAACAGAGGCAGTTAGGCGAGTTTTTAGAGAGATGGTGGGACGACTTGAGCGGGAAAGTGGAAGCTCAGGTTTTAGTCACCTTCTTGGAGCTGCTCTTAAAGCTTCCCCGAATCACACTCCCCGCTTTAAGGGCGAGGATGACCTATGGTCATAGACACCTCCGTCTTGCTCGCCATCCTGTTCAATGAGGAGCACGGGAGGTGGTGCATAGAGAATCTTGAAGGTGCGGTTTCAGAGCTGCGAATGAGTACTGTCAACTACGCAGAGACCCTTATTCTTTTAGAAGATAGACAGCCACAACTTTTCGAAGATCTGCGCGCAGAAATTGATGCCCTCCCCATTCGTTTTGTGTCTCCAGACCTCCCGCAAGCAGCAGTTGCTGCAAAAGCAAGACTGCGTTATCCGTTGAATCTCGGTGACTGCTTTGTCTACGCCCTAGCGGTAGTTGAAGGGTGCTCTATCATCACCCTTGATGCAGATTTTTTAAAAACGGATCGCCCAGTTTTGCTACCTTCGTAAGACCAAAGCGTGCTCTTGCTCGTGCTCGAATAACGTATAGCTCTACGTTGTGCCTGATCGTTCCCTATCTATAAGATCAGCTCTATTCTATTGAGATCGCGGTCCCACTTACGGTGATGCCCCCCTGCAACGGAATTCCCACGGTAATAGTGCTCGGCCTCCCCATGGCGATCCCCTGTAGGAGGGTGATGGTTGCTGGGGCCTCTACAATACTCCGATCTCGCAGATAGCCACCGAAGGCAGCAGCCGCTGCTCCAGTTGCTGGGTCTTCGACTACTCCTCCTACGGGAAACGGATTTCGCGAATGAAAAAGTGAATCTGATTCTCGGTAAATAAGCTGCAACGTTGTGAGTTCTTCCCTAAGCATAATCGCTTTAAGCTGCTCGAAGTCGTACTCAAGGGAGTCATGAAGCACCTTATCCTTTGTCGCAAGAACCAGATGCCAAGCTCCAGCGTATGCAACGATAGGAGGTATGGATTGATC
>JAGRAT010000037.1 GCA_020434495.1 Bdellovibrionales bacterium
CACTAGCTCACGAGATGGAGACTATCCTTGCACTCGTGAGAGTCAAGTCTTTGCTCGTTAGCAAAGAGATGACAGGTGTACTACTCAAGGGTACGGACGAAATTCAAGCGATACTTCGACGAGTTCGAGAAGGCGAACCCGAAGTAAGTGACCTCGATGGATTTCATATTCTTGTCGAACAGACAAAGGATCTTGCTAACGGAGGAGAACTTCCATCAGAACAGCTTTGGACGGGATTTTTAAAATCCCTTGCGAGCTTAAGCTCGAACATACCAGCGGAGTTCAAGGCGGAGACAGATCGCTTGAGAGAGTATGCTCGAAAGCTCGCTCCGATTCCGATCGAGAGCGAGCCTAAACAGGCCGACAGCAGCCCCCCAACCGAGTATGAAGGGAGCATTCAGGTAACAGTGATTCGCGCTCTGCTTCGGCTAGCAGAGCTGCAGGGGTTAGATCCTCAGACAACGCTCCAGCTCTCTTCGCTTCTCAACGAACTGCTCGACATCGCACCCTCCGAACAGGCAAAAGAAGCGCTCATTAAAGTGCTCGATTCTTATGAGCCGTACGTACAATCCATCGGCTTCGACCATCTCCTTAGCGACATGATCGGCCAAGCCTTGGAGGAATACGAACAAGCCGCTGTTGATGCTATTCCATTGGGTAAAAGCTCTTCCACGCCACCTAAGCATGGCGAGAGCACAAAAACTATCGGAAAAAGCTCTCCGCCATCCTCTTCCGCAAAGGTTGAGAGCGGAAAGTCCATGCGAGTATCAGAAGAACATATCGATACATTTCTCTCGCATATTGGTGAGCTTTTTATCGTGGGAGAACTCCTCTCATATTTAGAACGCAAGCTACTCCTCGAACATGTAAGCAACGAGGTTCTCCGGGAGTATCGAGAGATCATCGAAAGCTTCTCAACGCTTTCACACAATCTACAACACAGCGTGATGTCTGTACGTAAGGTTCCGGTAAAGACCCTTACACAAAAGGTTCCTCGATTGGTGCGCGATATTGCTTCTGCTCGCAACAAAACTATCGCCGTAGAAACTACCGGTACAGAGATTGAGATTGACAAGAGTCTTGTCGAGCTCCTCGATGCTCCGCTGACTCACATGGTTCGAAATGCTGCCGACCATGGCATTGAGACCTCGGAGGAAAGAACGGCAGCTGGCAAACCGGAGCAGGGGACAGTCACGGTTTCAGTAACAGAAGATGAAAAGTATATTTGGCTAAAAGTTAGTGATGATGGAAAAGGGCTGAACTACGATGCCATTCAGAAGAAAGCCGAGTCTTTGGGACTGATACAAGTTGGCAAAAAACTTTCAGAGCAAGATCTCGTCAATTTCCTGTTTGCTGCAGGAGTCTCAACTGCTGAGAAGGTAACTGATGTATCTGGTCGTGGCGTGGGAATGGATGTTGTCAAGCGAGCCATCGAAGAGGCCGGGGGGACGATCCGAGTAGAGAGCTCTGCAGGAAAGGGGAGCAGTTTCTCTATACAGATCCCAAAAGCCGTCACCACACAGATCTTAGAGTCGCTGATTTTCGAAATTGGAGAACAATGCTTCGTCATTCCTCTGGATAGAGTAAATGAAGCATTTGCTTGTAAAGAAAGCGAGTTCTTCCGGGCGACGGGAAAAGATAGGTACATATTTCGCCACGAAACAATGCTTCCAGTTGTGCCTGCAAAGGAGTTTCTTAACGTATCACCGTCCAAGAATTCATCGCATGCATCTACTCAACACATGCTTTCTGTCCAAGCCAATCGACGCACCATGGGCATTTGGGTCGACGGCATAGTCGGAGTGCAGCAGGTTGTTGTCAAAGGAGTTCGAAATCTCGGCGGAGACACGAAGATTTACAGTGGTGGAGCGCTCATGGGAGATGGGCGGATTGCGCTCATTCTCGACGTGGACACACTCTGCCTCGGATACGACGAGGAAGGATTAGCTGCAAAAGCAAAAGTGGAGAGAGAGGCAGAAATAGAGACTCATTCAACGTCCTCCAAGAAAGGCACGGCACAGGAGCTCCTCCTTGCTCGAGTAGGCGAAGATCGAGTGGCCGTACCGCTCCGACTTGTAAATCGACTTGAAAAGTTCTCTTTGTCCGAGATAGAGACAGCGAGCGGAGAACCGGTGGTACAATACCGAGACGACATTCTCCCCCTATATGACTTTCAGGGAATCCTTGATCAAGAAAATGCCTTCAAAAGAGAGAGCCTTCATACAATAGTGTTTGATAGCGGAAGCTCTCAAGCGGGCATTGTTGTTGATGAAATCTTCGACATCGCACAAGAAGAAGTTGTTCTCGAGCAGCTGGACAGCAACTCCGCAATCCATGGCACGGCCATAGTACGAGAGAAAATCACGACGATCTTGGATCTTGAAGCTCTGGTAGCGAAAAAGAGGGCTCTTGGGGCCACACCATAAATTCTTCTCATAGCGCTGCCCGAGCAGAAACACTAAACTGCTTGGATATGACGATTTACATGTGGATAGCGTCTTTCGCCTGGCTATGCCTGGTTACTGGCTACTCGCAGCGAAAGCATCGAGCGCGCCATATTCCCCTCATGCTTACGGGAATTTTCTTGGATATTGGGCTCGTACTATTCTTGCAGATTACGCGTTCTGCTATTCAAACGGCTCTCGAATTTTCACTAAGCGTTCCAGCACAGATTCACATTCTCTTTTCTTCCATTGCTCTCGTCTTGTACGTACCCATCCTCATTCTCGGAGCAAAGTTGGTCGAACACAAAGGTGGACCAAATACGAAATCTCGCCATATAAAAATAGCAACCACGGCGCTGTTCTTTAGAACACTTGGGTTCCTGTTTATGTTCTCAATGTGGAAAAATTAACTTCTCGCACATGACATAGCATCTCTCAACTGAAGGGCTGTACTTTTTGCTTCGGTTAAATCGGAAGCAACAACCGTGAGATGGCCCATCTTCCGTCCACTCCGAGGCTCGGTTTTCCCATAGAGATGAAGAAACGCCTTTGGGTGCTGAAAAACATGTGCAGTTGTGAGATCGCCGTCGTCATTCCACAGCTCGCCAAGGAGGTTCACCATCGCTACCGGAGTCAAGGATTCAACACTCCCAAGAGGTAAACCACAGACTCCGCGAAGCTGTTGTTCAAACTGACTAGCTCGAAAGCCCTCTATGGTGAGGTGTCCGGAATTATGAGGACGCGGCGCTATCTCATTTACTATGGGGGAGTTATTCTTCATGAGAAAGAATTCGATCGTAATGACTCCAAGCACCCCAAGCTTTTCCGCTATCTGTTTCGCATAATCTGAAGCCAGCTCGGAGACCTCAGCAGCAATCTCACTCGGATAGAAGGAGAGATCGAGAATATGCTTCTCATGATGGTTTTCGATAGGACCGTAGGTAACGATCGACCCATCGACAGCACGGGCAACAACTATCGAGAACTCTTTCGCAAATTGTAATCGCTCTTCAAGAACGCACTCTACTTGGCCAAGTGCGTTCCAACTCTCGTCGAGATCGGCTCTACTCGATACCGCCTGCTGACCTTTCCCATCGTATCCAAAAGAGGCAGCTTTCAAGATCGCTGGAAAAGTAAAATCTGCTGGCAAAGAAGCAATATCCTTCTCCTCAGCAATATGATGATAGGGCGCGACGGGAATGCCGAGCCCTGTCAGCAATTCTCGCTCTCGAGCTCTGTTCTGAGTAAGGAAGATCGCTTCTGGGTTAGGTCGTACTGGCGCAAATTCCTCCAAAATGCGACAAGAGTTCGAGGGAATATTCTCGAATTCATAGGTAATAACATCGCAAGCTTCTCCGAATTTTCGGAGAAGGGCCTCATCATTGTACGAGCCTACAAGCTCAAGGTCGGCAACCTGCCCCGCTGGACTGTCCTGCTGATCAGAAAAAACAACGACAGTATAGCCCATCCGTTTTGCGACAAACGCAAGCATCCGTCCAAGCTGTCCGCTCCCAAGAATTCCAACCGTAGACCCGGGAAGGACCGGCTTAATGCTCGTAAGATCAGTGCTCATGAGAGTTTCATCGCCTTTACTCGCTTCTCTTCCGCCTCGTGAAAATCACTCAACTTCTGCCGAAGCGCATTATCACCAGATGCGAGAACTCGCACCGCCAATAGCGCTGCATTTCTTGCGCCAGACTCTCCAATAGAGAGAGTTCCCACAGGCACACCTCCGGGCATCTGCGCAATGGAGAGCAGAGAGTCAAGTCCGCTGAGCGCCTTAGACTGAACCGGAACTCCGAACACTGGCAAGAGTGTTTGCGCGGCAGCCATGCCAGGCAAATGAGCTGCTCCTCCCGCGCCAGCAATAATAATCTTTAAGCCACGCTGCTCAGCTGTATTTGCGTACTCCTTCAGAAGATCCGGAGTTCTATGAGCTGAAACAACCTTACTCTCAAATGGGACTAAAAACTCTTCAAGGACCTCGGCTGCTCGCTTCATCGTCGGCCAATCCGAATCGCTTCCCATAATGATTCCAACAAGTGGAGCTGTCATATGACTTCCTTCTCAAGAGAAATAGGGCGCTAACAAAAAGCACCTCCACTACCGGTAATACTCTTTGCTGTCCCGCTGGGGGCTATAGACTACAGAAATCTCGAGAGAAAGTCTTGACGAGAGTCAGAAATTTTCAAGGACCGACCCCGACAAGGACCAAGCGTCCATCCTCAACTTTGGAGAATTCTTCGGAGCGTTGTTCTATCGATCCCAAGAGATTTGGCAGCCTGTACCTGGTTTCCCTCATGGAGGGAAAGCGCAGACTGCACACGCTCCCTTTTAAATGCACTTACCTGCTCCTGCAAAGTTTCACCACTCTTGGTAACAGCTTTTTGAGATGTTTCTACACCGATTTTCACGTCATCGGCATGAATTTCAGTTCTGCCAGCAAAAAGCACACGTAAGCATGCTCCTTGTACTACGCCTTCAAGCTCTCGAACGTTTCCCGGCCAATCGTACTTTCGCAAAACAGAGCACGCATCATCACAGAACTCAACATACGAAACTTCCTCCTCACGCTGAAGACGCTCAATAATTGAACAGACAAGGTCTGAGATATCCTCAAGCCGGTCCCGCAAAGGAGGAATCCGAATTCGACTGTGTGAGATTCGATGAAAAAAATCACTTCGCAACTCTTTGTTTTGCAGGAGCACATCAATGTCAGCATTAGTAGCAGTGAGGAAGCGAATATCCACCTCCTCTTCTTCATCGGCACCTAACCGACGATACTTCCGCTCTTGAAGAAGTCCAAGCAGCGCTATCTGAGTTTCAAGAGGCAACCCATCTACTTCATCGAGAAAAAATGTTCCCCCATGAGCTTTTCGAACCAGTCCAGCTCGAGACTGCTCCGCGCCGGTAAAAGCGCCTTTCTCATGACCAAAAAGTTCACTTGCAAGAACATCGCTCCGACTAAGGCCTGGCTGATAACGAACAAACGGAGCCTGTGCCCGCTTCCCAAGCTGATGAATAAGTCGAGCACAAAGGCTCTTTCCCACGCCCGTTTCCCCGTCGAGTAAGACTGGCTGTGAATTCGAGGCCGCAAACCGTATCTGCTCCTTTAGCTGTTGAATCGCTAGAGAGCTCCCTATCAATCCCTCATTGAGGATTCGAACTTGATCACTTTCATCCCGTTCTGCCATGCTCTTTGCGAGCTGAAACTGCCTCCGAGCTTCAACAACAAGAGCTGCAAGATGAGGAAGATCTGCGGGTTTCGTCAAAAAATTTGCGGCGCCAAGTTTCATGGCACGAATCCCAAACGCCGAGTCTCCATGGCCAGTAAGAACGATAACTCGCAAATACGGGTGCAGTCGTCCAAGATCTTTCAATAGCGCAAAACCACTTTCAACGCCCTCTTCATTATTTAAACTGAGATCTACTACCGCCACCTCAGGTTCGTGATTCGCAGCCTGTGCCAAAGCTCGGACTCCATCTGTAGCCACAAGCAACGCCACATCAGGAATCAATGAAGCGAGCGCCCTTGAGAGACTCAACACCGCACTTTCATCATCATCAACCAGTAAGACGTATGACATCAGTTACCGTACCTGCGAAAGGACAAGCGTATTGTTCTCTTCAAAGTTGAGGATAATACCATGAAGGATAAAGACTGTATCAATTACCGGGATTCTCGCATCCCAAGCCCGACCTTGCTGCGAAAGAAATTGAGAAACAGAAGTAACCTTCTCCGACCTAGACTCATCGGGAGGAATCGAACGAAAGACCACACGTCCATTAGACTGGATGTCGACTCTTCTTTCCACTCTCTTCATCGAAATAGCAATGACACAAAACTCACGAAGCGCACGAGTCATGAGATCTGTATCTACCATCCACTCGCTCTCGCCGTGCACAACAAGCTCGAGATCATGCTCGCGAGAAACTTCGCTTAGCAGATCCAGCAGGGTGCATGATTGAAACGGAGTTGGTTCACGTAAAAGATGTTGCACCCCTCCCAGTAAGGAATCAATCTCTCGCACCTTGCGAAGCGCAGCCTCAACATCCTGCGATTGCGCTTGAAGAACATAGAGTTCATTGGAGATTACAGAAAGTGGGGTCCGTAATTCATGATTAAGGCTCCTGAAGAGCGCGGTGAGCAGTTGATAAGGAACCTCACGGTTTTGAACTACGTTGCTCACACCCCTCTCCCACGGATCTACTCTGCACTCAGTCGTATTTTGTTGTAGCCATCATAGGCAGCCACTTTATAGCATTCAGCAAGGGTTGGATAATTAAAGACCGTATCGCGGAGGTATTTGAGATCTCCATCAAGGGCCATCACCGCTTGCCCAATGTGAATGAGTTCGGTGGCGTATTCACCAATGATATGCACACCAAGAATCTTTAGCGAATCACGATGAATGATCAACTTCAGCATCCCATTCTCATCACCAAGAATATGCCCGCGAGCAATCTCTCTATAGCGAGCAACACCGGTCTCATAGGGAACCCCCTCCGCTGTTAATTCATCTTCTGTCTTGCCCACATAAGAGATCTCCGGAATGGAATAGATCCCGTATGGTATCAGACTATCGTGATAAAATTCATTGCCCTTAATGTTAAATGCATGGCACGAGACAAGACGTCCCTGAGCACCCGAAGTTGAAGCAAGCGCCGGGAACCCGATGACATCTCCAGCAGCATAGATATGCTCGTGACTTGTCTGAAAGTGTTCGTTTACCCTTAACCGGCCCCGTTCGTCAGGGTCTATCTTTACCTTCTCAAGATTCAGATCATCAGTAGCACTCACACGACCAGCGGAGAACAGTACTGCATCTGAAACGATAACCTTGCCACTTTTCAATCTCGTAATGACCTGATGCGCGTCTTTACGTAAATCACATGAGGCGACCTCTTCTCCAAGTCGCAACGTTACTCCAAGTCCACGAAGTTGGTACTGAAGACACTCAATGATCTCCTCATCGACAAACCCGAGCAATCTCTTTCGAGCATCAATAATGGTGACATTGACTCCAAGGGCCGCGAACATAGAAGCATATTCAGTTCCGATTACACCGCCCCCGATTACCACAAGATCTCGCGGAATCTTGACCATATCGAGAATATCGTCACTATCGAAGATATGCTTTCCATCGAAGGCTATCCCCTCCTTTCGATGAGGTCTCGCTCCAACAGCGATAAGAATCTTCTCCGCTGTCTTTCTCGTGAAGCCTTCGCTCGACTCCACCTCAAGAGTATGTTCATCAAGAAATCGCGCATGTCCGGGAATCACTTCGATACCGTTTCGCTGCAACTGATGATGAATAACATCGATTTCGATCTGCATTATTCTATGACAACGAAAAGTGAGATCCGACATCTCGATATCGCTCTTTACGCGATACCCTGCACCATACACACTTCGCTGGCGGTAACCGGAAAGAAACACCACTGCTTCTTTGAAAGACTTGCTCGGAATAGTCCCAGTGTGGACGCAAACTCCTCCGACAACTTCGCGCTTATCTATTATCCCAACTCGTTTTCGAATCTTCGCTGCCTGAACAGCAGCGCGCTGGCCAGCCGGTCCACAACCTATGACCAACATATCGTAATCGTACTTTGAATTAGAACCCCGTTTTGCCATCCTTCCCTTCTAATGATTCTGAGCTCTTCGGTAAAAATCGACCGCTCCGTCAGTGAATGATAGTCCTCTTCGGGTTCTTGCTAAAGCCACCAGAAATTAAACTCGAAGGCCGGCACTCTTCCTGACAAATGCGTCGGCGTTAACCACGAGTAATCACACGCCTTCCTTTATTTTTTCACCTTCCCAAAGTATAACGCCAGCAGTTCCACATTGCTTTAGGGCGATTTGGACATAGGACGAATTCTCTGGAAAACTTTTCTCGGACTTAGAGTTTTCTCGCGCAGAAAACCTAGAACGAGGGTTTAGACGTTACTTCATGAACGACAATACAAACGCACAACGACTGGTAGATATTGCTGAGATCAAGCGCATCGCTAGACTCGCTCGTTTGGATATTTCAGAGACTGACGCCGAGCGTTTTAGTTCAGATGTCAACGGCATACTCAACTATATTCGCAAACTCCAAGAACTCGATACTGAGACAATCTCCCCACTAAGTCATGTCCACGGTTCACACAATGTGTTCCGGCGGGACGAACAAGAAGACTACGACAAGAGAGAGAAAATCTTGTTAAATGTCCCAGAACGGTCTGGGAACTTTATTAAAGTTCCGCTCATCATCGATCAGGAATCAAACTAAAATTTTTGATATGAACAACGATACTCAAGACAGAAAATTCTGCGAACTCGGCAAGATCCTCGTAAGCGCGAGGTATCATGACTGAATCCCAACAACCTACTCTCACCGACACCATTGAGCGCCTATCCCGGAAAAAGATCTCCTCCGTCGAACTCACCCATGGCTATTTACAAGCGATACGCGATCACTCAGAGCTTGGAGCTTTCATCTCTGTTGACGAAGATAAGGCACTGGAAGCAGCAGCACTAGCGGATAAAGCAGGCCCCCCAGATGAGAACCAACCACTCCGAGGAATTCCTATCGCTGTTAAGGATCTTTTCGTTACCGCGAGTGGCACGACAACTTGCGCCAGTCAGTTTCTCAAAGGTTATGAGTCCCCGTTTACCGCGACCTCGGTACAAAAACTTTACGATGCCGGAGCTTTCTGCATTGGGAAAACAAATCTCGATGAATTTGCGATGGGTTCGTCCAATGAGAACTCGTCATTTGGACCGGTAAAAAACCCGTGGGATACAACTCGAGTTCCGGGTGGCTCCAGCGGTGGCTCCGCAGCGGCAGTAGCGGCACAACTTGCTCCAGTAGCGCTTGGGACTGATACTGGCGGGTCGATTCGACAACCTGCTGCCATGTGCGGCATAAGCGGGTTGAAACCGACATACGGGAGAATCAGTCGGTACGGAATGATCGCGTTTGCCTCATCACTCGATCAAGCGGGTCCAATGGCAGTGAGCGCAAAAGATTGCGCACTCGTTGCCAGGATTATGGCTGGTGCCGATCGACTTGATGCGACCTCGGTCGATAAACCGATCACGCGCTGGGAAGAGCCAATTCCAAACGTATTTGAGGGACTCCGTATCGGGGTTCCCAAGCAGTACCTCATAGATGGAGTTGACCCAGAAGTTTTAAGCGCTGTAGATCAAGCGATTTCTCAACTCGAAAAGCTTGGAGCAACACGCGTTGAGATATCCTTGCCACATACTGAGTTTGCGGTTGCCTGCTACTACGTTATTGCTGCAGCGGAAGCTTCTTCAAACCTCGCTCGATTTGACGGAATCCGTTTTGGAGCGAGAGCTCAAGAGATCTCCACCCTCACAGAACTCTATGAACGCTCAAGAACTGAGGGATTCGGCTCGGAGGTTAAAAGAAGAATTCTGCTCGGAACCTACGTCCTTTCTTCTGGGTACTACGATGCCTACTATCTTAAAGCGCAAAAGGTTCGAACTCTTATTCAGCGAGATTTTCAAGACGCTTTTGAGCACGAATGCGATCTCATCGCTTGTCCAACGGCACCGACAACGGCATTTCCGCTAGGGGAAAAGACTGCCGATCCCCTTCAAATGTACTTGGCAGACGTCTTCACCATCCCTGGGAGTCTTGCTGGAATTCCTGTTCTGAGCGTCCCGTGTGGCTTTGACGGCAATCACCTTCCCGTCGGCATCCAGCTGATAGGGCAGGCCTGGGATGAACACCGTCTTCTTTCAGTAGCTCAGCGGTACCAAGAGGAAACCACCTGGCACTTGCAGGCTCCCCCTCTCCTTAGCCACGGAGGAAAAGCCTGATGGAATTTGAAACAGTCATTGGACTGGAAGTACATATTCAGCTTTCGACAAAGACTAAAATCTTTTCTGGCGCTTCAGCGGCGTTCGGCGCAGACCCGAACGAAAACATCGATCCACTAACTTTTGGACTACCAGGCACACTTCCAGTCCTCAACAGGCAGGTCGCCGTGAGTGCCATTAAGCTTGGACTAGCTCTCAACTGCGAAATTCGGCGATTCAATCAGTTTGCTCGCAAGCACTACTTCTACCCGGATCTCCCCAAGGGGTACCAGATTTCACAGTACGAAGAACCCATCTGCGAACACGGACGACTCGTCATTCGCTTAGATGATGAAATAGAGCGAGTAGTGGGCATTACCCGAATCCACATGGAAGAGGACGCGGGCAAAAATATTCACGACGCAAGGACCAAGTCGTCGCTTATCGATCTCAACCGCGCCGGCGTTCCGCTGCTTGAGGTCGTGTCTGAACCTGACATTCGCTCGGCAGCTGAGGCAGCTTCATATCTTAAAACCCTCCGACAGATTGCTCGCTATTTAGAAATCAGCGATGGCAACATGGAGGAAGGAAGCCTTCGTTGCGATGCGAACATCTCCCTTCGCCCAACAGGGCAGTTGAAATTCGGCACACGAACAGAGGTAAAGAACATAAATTCCTTCAAATTTGTCGAGCGCGCCCTGAACTATGAAATTGCTCGGCAACTTTCGATTCTGAAGGGAGGAGGACAGGTAATCCAGGAAACTCGCCTCTTTGATAGCACATCGGGCACCACTCATCCGATGAGATCGAAAGAGGAGTCTGCCGACTATCGATACTTTCCAGATCCCGATCTCCCTCCCCTTATTGTCGAAGAGAGCTGGGTTGAGAAAGTCAGATCGAAGATGCCGAAACTCCCAGAAGAACTCCGGCAGATGCTCATTGAAGATCTCGGACTCACTCCTTATGACGCTTCAGTCCTTACTGCTGAAAAAGAAAACGTCGATTTTTTCCTCGAATGCTATCAAGTTTCAAAAAACGCTAAAGCCGCAAGCAACTGGATCACCTCTGAGCTTTTCGGACTCTTGAACAAAGACGAGCGAGGAATAGCAGATTCCCCAATATCCGCCCGTAATCTCGGAGAGCTTCTTACTCGCATCGACGGGGGAGAGATCAGTGGAAAGATGGCGAAGGAAGTCTTCGAGGAAGCCTTTAAAACTGGCCAATCGCCATCCGATATAATTCAGGCTAAGGGACTAAAACAGATTTCCGACGAATCAGAATTACTCCCGATCATCGAGCAGATACTCGAGACAAGCCCGAATCAGCTGGCAGAGTACTTCTCTGGTAAAGAAAAGCTTCGTGACTACTTCGTTGGTCAGGTGATGAAAGCCACCAAGGGCAGCGCAGATCCGAAGAAGCTGAATCTCCTTCTCGACAAGGAGCTCGGGCGTCGAAAAGATGGTTGATACGAAGAATCGACCTCACGAATCATGCCATAAAGAGGCAGCATGCTCCCCTCTGCACGAGGCAGTACCCGAACAAGCAATCTTTCAAGATGTCGAATCTGCTGTGGTATTCCTCGATGTCGCCAGGAAGGATATCGTATTTTTTCAGGCCCTTTTTGAGTCCTACGAAGGGATCGGCACCGTACGAACCATGGACAGCGACCGCGGAATAATCTCAATCCTCAGCACCCCATCGAGCCTGGGAGCGGTCCTCGAAGTGCTCAATTCCTTCAAAAACCCGCAAATGGATAAAAGTGGCGCTAAAATCGAGAATAGGGATGGCGAAGGAGCTATTTCTTGGAGATTCGCCTCACATCTTCACCCAGCGGAGAAATCCCGCTATGTTGATATGCTCTAGGCGGTGCTCAACGGGAATACCGGACTCGACACTCACATTTTAACTGAGAATATCAGGAAATACACATGCTCAAAATGATGCACAAATACTATCGGTCAGTTCTCGGCACGTTCTTCATCTGTGTCATTGGCTTTTCGATGTTATTTTTCGGCGTAGATTTTGGTGGGGGACGCTCTGGAGAATCCTACGCCGTAAAGGTCAACGATACTGAGGTATCATTCGAGCAATTTTCACAACGAAAGCAGCTACGAACAAATCAACTCCTTCGAATGCTCGGTCCCAACTATCAGCAATTTGCCGCACAACTCCTTGAAGGAATGAATCAACGAATCATAGACGACATTATCAAGGAAACTCTTCTTCAAGAGACAGCTCGAGAAGTGGGCATGGCTCCCGGCGAAGCTGTCGTTCCAAAGCTCGTCTATAACGCCTTCGGTCCAAACTTCACCATGGAATCCTACAGAGCTTTCTTAAGGAGCATCGGAAGTACAGAAAAAGAGTATCACGCGCAAGTTGCCTCTCAAACCCTCGGGTCACAGGTACAGAACCTCCTCCGACAGGCTAGCTACTCGCCACCCCCTCTCGTTATTAAAGGGCTCTATGAGCAGCAAGAGCGTAAGTACTCTGCTCGAATTATCGGCCTCACCGAAGCAGCAGCAAAAGAGAGAGTAGAAGAGCCAAGCGAGGAAAAGTTAAAAGAGTTTTTTGAAGAGAATGTTATCGAGTACGAACTCCCACCTCGAATTCGAGCGACTTACATCGTTGCAAAAACAGATCACTTCTTGAATGAAGTAGAGGTACTCGATGAAGATGTTGAGCTTTACTACGTCGATAACGAAAAGCGATTTCGGAATCCTGCTGGAGTCAAAATTCGAGAAATCGCCCTCGACATGGACTCCGCTGACATGACAGCCAAAATTGGAGTAGAGAGTCTCGCCGATGAATTATTCGAAAAAGTCGAAAAAGGAGAAGATTTAAAATCTCTCGCGGTTGAGTACTCGGATGATACAAAGAAGGGAGATCCCTCAGGATGGATCGAAAAAGGATCGCAGGGCGCTCAGTTCGACAAAGAGTTTTTTGGAGAAGACGTCAAAGTTGGAAAACGAGCTCTCATCAAAGATGGTTCTAAGGCAAGAATTGTCGAGCTCATAGAACAGCAAGAAATCTCTATAAAGCCCCTGGATGAGGTCCGAGAGGAAATCATCAAAAGTCTTAAAGACAGAGACGCTCCAATTTTTGCGGCTGAAAAGGCGAGAGAGCTCTTCGACAAGTGGCAAACCGAAGGGAGCAAGCTCGAAGACCTCTCTAAAGAATACGGAATTGAAGTAAGCGCTATTGCCGAACTTACCGGCCTTGAAAATGCTTCTGGAATTCAACGACCAATAGTAAAAGACGCCCTGGAATTCCCCGGAGAGACACAACTCCTCGTGGACACCGGAGAAGCCCTCGCATTGGTGCGTGTTGATGAATTTCGAGATACGGAAGTTCCAGACTTTGCCTCGGTACGCGAAAAAGCTCTTGATGATTACAAAAGTGAACAAGCGAAAACGCTCGCACGAGATCTCTCTGATAAGCTACTCACGGATCTTGAGTCAGGCGAGCTAACCGATGAAGCCCTAAAGGAGCGAGGCGCAACAGTTGAACTGGTTTCCGAAAAACGGTCTGAAGAATTTAACACCGTGCCACTATCGAGCACAGAAGTCCGTCAAGCAGTACTCGGTACAGATTCTCCTCGAATCGTTTCTGGATCACCATTTGAGGTGAACAATGCCTTTTACATTATCCAGATTACGGAAGTGAAAGACCCGGATCCTGCCAACTTCCAGGAACGCTCGGCAACGATCAAGAAGCAATCAGCCGAACAGCTTGCTCTCCTGCTCGAAGAGAGTTTAGTGAGCAAACTCAAAGCTGAAACTGATATCGACGTTCACCCGGCAACATTTGAGCAGTAACGCCGCTTGCAAGTGGTAAACGCGATGGACCGGAGCAGAATCTGCTGGACTGTCTTGATCGTAGCGTATGCTACAAGTATCGC
This sequence comes from Bdellovibrionales bacterium, assembly GCA_020434495.1. GTDB lineage: Bacteria > Bdellovibrionota_C > UBA2361 > UBA2361 > RFPC01 > RFPC01. The sequence goes on from JAGRAT010000037.1 coordinate 14,156, forward strand.
AGCGGTTTACTTCCTCTTAACACCACTTAAAGAACTGTTCCGAGTCAGTGATTTCGAAAACTACTGGCTTCTCACTCAACAGTTTCTCGCAAAGGAAAACCCCTACGACTTTGAGAAGCTTGTTGCTGCCTCGGTCCACGGTAATGTTGGACCAGCTCATTTCGGTCCCTGGGTATACATCCTTTTCTTACCCATCCTCAGCTGGTCATTTGAAACATCCCTTTTCATCTACTTCGTTGTAAACATCACTGCATGGTGTGGACTAGGAGTGGTTGCTGCGAATCTTTTTGCACCAAGGAAACTCGCTTTGAGCGAAGCGGCCCTCTCTTCTCTGCTCTTTACTCCAGCCTTCCTCACCTTCTTTTATGGTCAGTGGAGTATTATCGTTGCCATCTTTGGGTACTTGGCTCTGTTCGCATGGAAACGAGGCCTTTATCCACTATGCGGGGCAATGCTTGCTTGCGCGACTATCAAGCCTCATCTTGGTTTTCTCGTTTGGGCAGCACTCGTTGTACTTGCTGTTATACAACGTCGCTGGAGCGTATTGGGAGCTGGAGCCATCACCTTAGGCGTCTTGACCGGCACTTCCGAACTGCTGTTTCCAGGAATCACGAGCAATTGGCTTAATGCATTTAGCAGCTCTCTTGGATGGAAGACGGCATCTCTGATCATGCCGATTCGACTTGCGTTCGCAACTCCCGCTGACCCGTACCCAGCAATTCCAGCGATAGTTATTCCACTTATTATTCTCTGGGGTGTTTGTACCTTTTTTTCAAAGAAGGACGAGTTCTCGCTATTACCTGCCTCTCCTTACTTGTTTGCCCTCTCTTGCCTCTTCGCTCCATACATCTGGCCATTTGATTATACAGTGATGATTGGTCTCCACTTCGCCATCTTTCACTCGGCGACTGCAGAGGATGAGCAAAGAACCTCCCTAAATAGAGTACTACTCCTCATCTTTAGCTGCGTCTTCTTTCTTCATTTTTTCTCGGAGAATCAAACTTTAGCGCTCAGCACTTACTGGTACCCAATTGCCCTACTCTACCTCTATGCACGAACTCGAAGCGACTCAGTCGCTAGATAACTCTCCCCAATTTGGCTCAGTCGAATAGTGATTATCACCTTGATTTATCAAAGATTGACTACTAGCGTCTTAAGGATCTGAATTCCGGAGAGCTCTATGACCATTGAATCTATCGAGTCCGTCCTACACGAAAACCGAAAATTCGCCCCTCCCTCTTGCGAGAAAGCTGGCGCCCCAAGGTGGCTTATAGATTCTGAAGAGGAATACGAACGGCTTTACCGTCAATCTATCGAGGATCCCGAAGCGTTCTACGGCACCGTAGCAAAAGAACTTCACTGGTTTGAACCATGGCAAAGAGTACTTGAGTACAAAACCCCCGATGCCAAGTGGTTTGTCGGTGGGAAAACGAATCTTTGCTATAACGCGGTTGATAGACAAGTAGAAGCTGGCTATGGAGATAGCCTCGCTATTATTTGGGAGGGGGAGCCGTATGACAACAATCACCCGGAAGTAAGAACTCTCACTTACCGAGACCTTCAAAAAGAATCTGCAAAGTTTGGAAACGCTTTAAAGAAACTCGGTGTTGCGAAAGGAGATGTCGTAACCATTTACATGGGAATGATCCCAGAACTCGCTATCGCCGTACTCGCTTGCGCACGAATTGGCGCAGTACACTCTGTCATATTCGGTGGCTTTTCTGCACAAGCAATCGCCGATCGAGTTGCTGATGCAAACTCAAAGGTCATCGTCACCTGCGATGGACTTTTCCGAAAAGGTGCGACGATCCCGCTCAAAGAGAATGTTGACAAAGCGATATATGAACTTGGAGCAACTCACGTTGAGTCGGTAGTATATGTGAAGCGTTGCGGCAATCGGGTAAAGCACTCCCAGGAACAGGATCACACCTGGGAAGCGCTCATGAAAGATGCTAGCGAAGATTGCCCTTGTGAAGCCCTAGACTCCGAGGCGATGTCATTTCTCCTATATACTTCGGGATCGACCGGAAAACCCAAGGGAATCCAACACACGATAGGTGGCTATATGGTGCACACCTATCTCAGCGCAAAGTATGTCTTTAACCTCATTCCAGATATGAATCAGGTGTACTGGTGCACAGCTGACATCGGCTGGATCACCGGACACAGCTATATTATTTATGGCATCCTTCCCAATAGGGTACCTTCGCTCATGTATGAGGGAGCACCGACATTCCCACACTGCGATAGGTTTTGGGACATCGTGGAGCGACATAAGGTCACTCAATTTTATACTGCTCCTACCGCGATTCGTGCATTTATGAAGTTCGGAGAAGAGTACCCGAAGAAGCACGACCTCAGCTCCCTACAAGTTCTCGGCACCGTTGGAGAACCGATTAACCCGGAAGCTTGGATCTGGTACCACAAAGTCATTGGCGGTGAACGGTGTCCAATTGTTGATACGTATTGGCAGACCGAAAC
>JAGRAT010000379.1 GCA_020434495.1 Bdellovibrionales bacterium
TGGCCAGAAAGCGGGAGTTTTGGTCATCTTCGAGGCCATCGACTCCGAACCGGAAATAACATCGTTAACCTCATTCTCTACAATCGATAGTGCGCAAGAGCGAGCGAGAACCTGGGCGAGTACATCAATAAGCTGCCCGTCCCACTCGCTAAAGCTCAATGAGTTGAAGCTCACCGCCGAGGAGCCCTCTTCGACGCGAATTGAAAACTCATCTTCTTCGACGATACAAGAACTCTCGACGAGCTCTGCCCGGATCTTGGCGACCTCCTGCTTCTCTTCTTCTTGGGAAAACCCAATGAATACCACAGCGCGAAACTTAAATAGGTAAACGAGTTTTCGTTCATCTAGTCGAGCAAGAAAGCAGCTTGATTCTAGCTGTTGAAACGATAGAGATGAGAAGTAGTCCCGTAAGGATTGAAAGGTGACTTCATCGGAGAAGGCGATAGCTTTGCAGGAGTAGATGTTTGGCAACATGGTGGTATGAAATTTGGTAAGCACTTCTGTTTATACTGCACCCCCAATTTACCACATTATCTGAAAAGTCATGAGGGGGAAGTTTTGGTGCGAGCTTCCTCAAGAGTTTTCACGATTTGCTCTCGGTCAACCCGGGGAAGGGTGTCATCTCGTAAGGCTCTTTCCAGGACGAACTGTGCGCCAGGATCATACCGTGCTGCGGAAAGGAACACCTTAGACTGATCGGGCATGCAACTTGGATCCTCGGGAAAAAGGTACGGTATGAGACCGTTGTACGACATGGGAATTCGGCTTCGGACTTGCTGCCGAATGTTGTCAACTCCGCGTGGATCGTTCCTCATTACCCCTTCGAAATCACTTTTTTTAACCAGTACGTGTAGTGCAACTGGTGCGTAGCGAGGATGTTCCGGGAAGTATGCCGGGCCCATTGAGGTTAAGAGATAGCGCTCCGAGCCAATCTGAGGAAGAGCTGAGCTGAAAAAATAGTTGGCATTCGAAAACGGTTGGGCCGTCTCTGTTTGTCGTTGAGCGGCTTGCTCAAGAGCAGGTATCGCTTCCCCGTCGTAGCTTGTCTTAGAGGAGAGCAAAGCATTGGCGACGTGCATTCTCCGATAGAGTTCCCAAGTGCGGCGAAATCCCTCGTCATGCGTTGCTGGCGAGGTCTTGTCCACAAGAACAATCGCTTCTCCTCGAGCGTCCTTCGCTCTTATTCTATCCGTAAAGAGAACTTTAAGATTCTCATAGTCAGCACGAGGACTGGAGTCTGGAGAGAGATCTACTCCCATGAGGTGTACATGATCTTTTTTCAGGGCGAGTCGGCCGTATGTGCAAACTAGGCTCTTTCCTGAGGCGATAAAATTCCTAGCTTCGTCCAGACAAGGCTCGGCCCCTCTTGGATCGGAGAATTCGCCAGAATTGGTGGTAGCTCCAGGAGTAAACATACAGTTCGGAGATATCCTAGTTTTCGAACTTAGTAAATGTGGGGCGCAAAAATAGTTTGAGGCGATCGAAATTGGAAACGCTTTGGGGGAGCTATACTGGCATTTGGCGATGTGCCATAAATGAGCTTACGGTCGAGAAGTAAAGCTTTTTTATCTGCTCATTGCCGTATATTCATAGGCATTGAATTTATTCAGTCTGTATGGCGCGGTCATTTTCTTCCGAAATTCTTGAGCAAGCTCTGCAAGATAGCTATCTTGCCGCCAAAAAATGTACCTCGGGTGCTCTTCCTACCTATATCCCGGAGCTTGCAACAGTTAATCCTGACCTTTTTGGCGTGACTATATGTACCGCTGATGGACGTATCTTTTCAGTTGGCGACCACAGTTCCCCTTTTACTATCCAAAGTTCCATTAAGCCGTTTCTCTTTTGGAATGCCCTAGCACTATTTGGAAAGGATAGCGTGCTGGATGTTGTAGGGGTCGAGCCGAGTAGCGAACCGTTTGACTCATTTATCAAGCTTGATTCGAACACTCACCGTCCCCATAACCCGATGATGAACGCAGGTGCCATTGCTATTTCAGGGCTCCTTGCAAATGAGGGAGATCCCGATCGGATTATTAACCTTGTTCGTGCTGCAAGTGGGAGCAGTGAAATCAGTGTTGATATTCCTGTCTTTCTCTCGGAGCGTGATACTGCAGATAGAAATCGTGCCATAGGTTACTTACTGAAGCACTTTGATATTCTTGCCAATGATCTTGAAGATACCATTTCTTTTTACCTCCAAGCCTGTGCCATTTCCGTAACCACTCGGGAGCTTTCTATTATGGGAGCAACTTTAGCGAATGGAGGAGTTTGTCCAATGAGCGGGGATTCCGTTCTTGAAGGACGGTTCGTCCGAGAAGTGCTTACGGTAATGATGACCTGTGGTATTTATCAGGCATCCGGAAGGCTTGCTCATGATGTTGGTGTTCCTGCAAAAAGCGGGGTCTCTGGAAATATCTTCATGGTTGTTCCAGGAGCTCTCTCCGTTTGTGCATTTTCTCCTCTTCTTGATACCGCGGGGAACAGTGTTCGGGGTTTCTCTGTGCTTCGTATGCTCTCGGAATCTCTTGGCCTCCATAGGTTTCAATCACAACAGCGATTTATAAGCATTCCCCAGGGAAAAAGAGAAGCTGGAAATACGTTCCCAATTGAGACTGGTAAGGTCGAAGCGAGTTTCCACAGCGCGTTTGCAAGAGTTAAGGGGGAGGATGGTGGAAGAGTTGCTGAGTATGCCCCGGAGCTTTTAGCGGTCGATCCGAGACTGTTTGAAGCGAGTCTCTGTTTTGTCTCGGGGAAGGAGATTTCTGCAGGAGATTCTCAAACGACCTTTTCTCTTCAAGCTGCTGCCAATCCCTTCACATACGCTCTTGCTCTTCATCGTCATGGGATTAAAGCCGTCCATGAAAAGGTGGGTGTTGATCCAAGTGGGAATCGATTCGATGAAATTGTCTTTGATCCAGAGACCCGTCGACCATTCAATCCTCTCACTAATGCTGGTGCCATTACCATGTGTTCTCTGGTTGAAGGGAACTCGGCCTCTGAGCGGCTAAAAACGCTGCTCTCTTGGTATTCACTTCTTAGTGGTCGTGAAGAGATTAAAGTCCACCATGGGATGAACCGCTCAGAGTCGAGAGTGGGGAACCGAAATCGGGCAATTGCCTATCTTTTAAGGAATTTTGGAATTATTGAGGATGTCGAAGCAGCATTAGAGCTCTATTTCCAGCAATGTGCCCTTCAGATTCGGGCATCGGATCTTGCTCGGATGGCTGCGGTTTTGGCGAATCGAGGAGTCTGCCCATTTAGTGGCCGAGTCTGCATAGAGGAAGAATACATAAAGAGCATTCTTACCGTAATGTACACCTGCGGAATGCATGACTCCTCCGGTGCCTTTGCTTTTCATGTAGGGCTTCCTTCAAAAAGTGGAATTTCAGGGTGTGTTGTTGGAGTTTCTCCCGGAGAGTTTGGAATAGCAGTCTATTCACCCCAAGTAGACACTTTTGGAAGTAGTGTCCGGGGAGTTGCTTTTCTGAAAGCGCTGATTGATTCATGAGAACTGCTATGTATCTTCCCTCTGGGAGGTCTGTCCTACGGCAGACGAGCGCTAAAAGTTATCACC